>SLLE01000172.1 GCA_007134225.1 Tindallia sp. | reverse complement strand
TCACACCATAAAATAGCTCGGAAACGTTGAAATATCAACAATTTACACAATTTTTTCTTATTCGGATTTGTGATTTTTGACTATTCATTTATCCGTTAAATCAGTAAAGGATAAGGGGGATTAGAGAGTTAATTATTTCAGGAAGTTAAGGATTAAGCCATTCATGCCGGTTGATTAAATGTGCAAGAGGGCCAGGCTTAAATAGTTTAAACCGCTGATTATTATACTTGAAATTATTATAAAATGAAGTATAATAAAGAAAAGGTGGTGATATTGTGATCAAACCATTTGTTAACCGGGAAGCAGAACTGCATTCCATGGAAAAAGAATATGGCAAAAAAGAAGTCTCTCTTTACGTGTTATATGGTCGAAGAAGATTAGGTAAAACGAGGTTGATCCAGGAATTCATAAAAAACAAACCGTCTCTTTACTTTATGGCCAGCGAGGAACTGGAAAGAGAAAACCTGTTGCGGTTTCGGGATAAAGTAGCTGACTTTACAAAGAATGATTTATTAAAACAGGTAACAGAACTTACCTGGGAAATGGTATTTCAACAATTGATAAAAGTGAAAGTGGAAAATCGTCCGGTGATTGTCATTGACGAATTCCAATATCTGGGAAAGAGCAATAAGGGATTTCCTTCCATTTTTCAACGCATTTGGGATGAAGAATTGCAACATGAAAACCTGATGGTCATCCTGTGTGGGTCTCTTATAACCATGATGGAGTCCCAAGTGCTAAACTATTCCAGTCCTCTTTACGGACGCAGAACAGCCCAATGGAAATTGAAACCAATAGAGTTTAAACACTATGGACAATTTTTTCAGAACAATATGAATGAGATTGATTCACTGATGCATTATGCTGTTACCGGTGGCGTACCAAAATACATTGAGATTTTTCAGAGAGAAGAAAATATATGGGATTCAATACGTGAAAACATTGTCAACAGAGGTTCCTACTTGCTTGAAGAACCCATTTTTCTTCTTGAAAAAGAAGTCAGTGAAATCGGGAGTTATTTGTCTATCATGAAAACCATAGCCCATGGGTATCATAAATTGGGGGAAATATCAGCTGCATTGAATGTTAAGCCCCAGGGGCTGAGTAAATACTTAAGTATATTGGCAGATCTGGACTTAATCCGACGTCAAGTACCCATAACAGAAGAGAATCCGGCAAAAAGCAAGAAGGGTTTGTATGACATCAATGATCACTTTATAAAATTCTGGCTCCGCTTCATTTATCCCTACAGAGAAGAAATTGAAACAGACCAAACAGATCCGGTTATGAAACATATAAGAGATCGATTGATGGAAAAGCATGTGGCCTTTGTGTATGAAGAAGTATGTCGGCAAAAGGTACTGGAACAAAGCCATTTAAACAACCAACCATTCAGAATTTTGAAAATAGGAAGATGGTGGAATCGGCAGGAAGAAATTGACATCGTCGGCATCAACGAAGAATCGAGTGACATTCTTTTTGGGGAGTGTAAATTTACGAATAAGCCTGTCGGAATAGCACTCTATCAGGATTTGCTGCGAAAAGCACAAAGTGTACAGTGGCACCAAGATAAGCGCCGAGAATATTTTGTGTTGTTTAGCAAATCCGGTTTCACAGACGGGATGCTTTCTCTGGCAGAAAACAATCCTCAATTGATTTTGTGGCAGGGATTGGGGATTGAGGCAACCGCGACGGGTGCTTAAGGTTTATAAACAATCAGAGACACATCTGATAAGTCACACAAAAAACTGGCCATAAGTCTGGCCAGTTTTTCTTTGGAATTTATAAGGCGATTACGCTTCCTGCTGGAGTGGTCTGTCATTAAATTTTTCGAGTGCACCGTTTCGTTTAGCATATCCACGCCACATTCTTTTTCCAACCCAACAATACATTCTCGGCGGCAATGCCTGTTTCAGCAGTATGTGGCTCCCATCAGATGTGAGAGGCTCCCCTTGACTAATAGCTTTTGCTGCAGTATCCAATCCTTTTGAAAAGTTTTTTGTTTTCATGCCAAAGCTTTTCAAAGGCGCCTGCGCTACATCCTTTTTAAGCCCGTCATTCGAAACAACACCCGTTAATCCGGCGACACCGATGCCGCCCATCCATTTGAATCCGGTTTTCTCAGCAAAAATGCGGCAGGTATCCAGGGCTGATTCATTCTGATGCGGCTCCGGGAATCCACAGTTGCTGATGGCCATCATTTTCTGATCTTTCTCCGGTTTTTCTGCCTTTCTGCTTTCATCAATGATCTTCATCGCTTTGATGACCAGAGCCGGAGGGCAGTCCACATACAATGGGAAGGTCAGCAGCATATAGTCACAGTCATTCACTTCCCGGACCAGCTCTTCAGATTGATCTTTTCCCCTGAGAAAGTCCACAATTCGCAGTTGCTTTGTCTCAAATAATTTCGAATCCAGCCCTTCCATCAGGTGCACACCTAACATGTTTGAGTTGCCGGGTTTCACTTTCGGACTTCCGTCCAGCATTAAAAGTTTTTGTATCATTGTACAACACCCACTTCCCTTAACAACTTTTGTATTTCTTCCCTGACTTCATCAGTTGATTGTCCTTCCAGTATGACACTGTCTAAATGAGTGGGGCCGTCCATGTTCACTGCCTGTCGGCGAATCGTGTTTCTGAAAGCTTTTTCCTGCTCCTGGTCTTCTTCCGGTAAGGTTCCCATGGCGATAAAATTCGGATGCCGTTCGTATCTTTTTTTGTGATGCACTTCCCCATCTCTGATCGTAAAATCTGGAGAAACAAATGGGATTATTCGGTCCAATGCCTTCTTTAGGTGGTAAGAATGTCCACCATAAGTAATCGGCGTCACCATAACCACCGTATGACTTTGAAAAAGCAACTGTGGAATTCTTTGCCCTTCATCCGCTGTCATACATTTCCCGGGAGTTTTGATCCAACAGTTAAATTCTCCCATGCAGTCTGCAATTTCCATGTCTCTGAGTGTCAGCATTTCAACTTCACATCCGTTGGATCCACAGGCCTCCGCAAACATTTCACAGATTTGATCCGTTTTATCTCCATTGTAATCTGCACCGTTCAAAATCACCGTTTTCATTTGAACACCTCTTTTCCTGAAACGTATTGTAT
>SLLE01000140.1 GCA_007134225.1 Tindallia sp. | reverse complement strand
CGATTTTACAAAAGCCGGACGAAGATCTGAAAAGCAAAAAGAGCAGGATCATGCAGGTTTTAAGTTCCCAGCAAGCTACCCGTGAACTGGTTTATTACAACGTATTAAACTGGCATCGAAATGGCATGAAGTCGGTTTTCCTGCAGGATGCCAACAGCCTGGTGATAAAACCGGAGGATACTATTGATATTCTAATATCTCTTAGGCGACAATTTCCGGAGATTCAGCGAATTACCTGCTATGCCCGTTCGCATACCATCGCGCGGATTTCGGATGAAAATCTGGATCAAATGGCTGCAGCCGGACTGAACCGGATTCATATTGGGATGGAAACCGCCTGCGATGAAGTTCTAAAACTGATAAGAAAAGGGGCTGACAAGGCAACACATATCCTGGCCGGACAGAAAGTCATAAGAACATCCATGCAACTATCCGAATACTACATGCCAGGTTTGGGTGGTAATGAATACGCAGAAGACAGCGCCCTGGAAACCGCGGATGCATTGAACCAAATCAACCCGGACTATATCCGGATCCGAACCCTGGCGCTTCATGACCATTCCCGGCTGAAAGCCGACTATGAAAGCGGTGTTTTTACCAGAAGCAATGATGTCCAGATGGTGAAAGAGCTTATGCTGATGATCCAAAACCTGGAAGGAATCACCAGTATCGTCCAAAGTGATCATATCATCAACTTGCTGCCGGAGGTGGAAGGAAAACTGCCGGAAGACAAAGAGAAGATGCTTTTCGTCATGGACTGGTTTCTGTCTCTGTCCGCATCGGAACAGATGCTTTATCGAATCGGAAGAAGAACCGGCGTGATGAACCATGCGGAAGACCTTTATGATCCGGCCAGAAGAAAACGGGTCCAGGGGACGGCCCGGCAAAACCATATCACTGTTGAAAATATTAACCAGGTGACGGATGAATTAATTCAGCGTTATATTTAAACACACACAGGATTCTTGACAGCATTTGAAGCAAAGCATAAATTTTGGATTGTCCCAGCAAAAATGCTGCTGGGACTTGTTTTAGTTTTTGGCCGCTTACGTTATGAACTTCCTGCAAAGGGTAGATATAGCTTAAGCTATTGTTCAAATAACAGCACGTTCAAGAAAGGAACTCCCATGGAAACTGTATTATCATTAAAAAACGTTACCAAGACCATTAAAGGCAAGCCAATTATCAAAGGCATCGATTTTTCAGTGAAAAAGGGCCAAATCTATGGTTTTCTTGGTCCAAATGGTGCAGGAAAAACCATGACGCTGCGCATGATTGTTGGACTCATCAAACCCACCGGAGGAGAAATTGAAATATGCGGAAATTCCATTCGGACTTCCTTCGTCAAAGCCATGAGAAATGTGGGTTGCATTATTGAAAATCCGGAGCTGTATGATTATATGAGCGGCTATGACAATCTTCGCTTGCTCAGCGGCATGGAGCCGCAAATTACGGAACAGGATCTTGATGAGGCGATTCAACGGGTCAGGCTAAGCCAACGGATCAACGATAAAGTCAATACCTACTCCCTTGGGATGAAACAACGGCTTGGAATTGCTCAGGCGCTCATGAAAAAACCGCCGCTCCTGATTTTGGACGAACCCACTAATGGCTTGGACCCTGCCGGCATGAAAGAGTTTCGCCAACTGATTCAAACACTGGCCGCTGAAGAAGGGATGACCATTTTGGTGTCCAGTCATCTGTTATCGGAAGTTCAGATGATGTGCGATGAAGTAGCTGTGATTCTCCATGGAAAAATCATTAAAACCGCAAAAGTGGAAGAATTAGCGGTGGATCGCAAGGTGACGTGGCATGTTAAGGATGTTCCGGGTGCATTAAAAATCCTGGAAGAGCAATTTCAGCTGACCGGTATCGACCATGCCGACGGCAGAGTGAGTGCCTGTGTGGATGATGACAGGATAGTAGCTGTTAATGCAGCCTTTACCAATGCCCAGGTGGGGATGCTGTTTGTCTGTAAGGAACAAAAATCCCTGGAAGATCTCTTCATGGAATTGACCGGAGGTGAAACCATTGGTTAACCTGGTGAAAAATGAAGTCATGAAGACGCTTTACAAAAAACGACTGCACATTATCATCGGGATCCTCTTGGTCCTAACGGCGCTTTTCGCCTACGGTGAACAATACACCATTTCTCGTACACAGGACAGGGTATCTCAACAATTGGGAGAAGAAAATGCGGCCAACTGGGAAAATCTAATCCAACAGCAACTGACGGATTTGGAAAGAAGGTTGGAAAACCCTTATATTCCGGAAGAGGGAAGAGCTTCTTTGCGGGTGCGCGCGGAACAGCTCCAGTTTTATCTCAATGCAGGAATCAATCCGATTAATCCCAGCGCTGCCAGGTTTATGGGCGAGTTCATGGAACAGTCGGTTTTCCTGTTTCTGCCACTGCTCATTATAATACTGGCAGGTGATATGGTTTCTGGAGAAATGACAACCGGTACCATTAAACTGATTTTAACCCGGCCGGTGCCTCGCTGGAAAATACTCCTCAGCAAACTGATGGCGCTGTCTATTCTTCAAATGCTGGTCATTTTGCTGATGGCGCTCATTTCCGGGCTGGTTTCCATGGTAGTGTTTCGGTATGGCGGATTCAATGAACCGGTCATCACCGGTTTTCGGTTGGCAGGCGAAAGGCTGGATACCAGTTTTATCCGCACCATTCCCAGGTGGCATTACCTGCTGATGGTTTATTCCATCGGCTATTTCATCGCCTTTGTCATCGGTTGTCTCTCCCTGATGGTGTCCGTGCTGGTTCGAAGCACGTCTGCCTCTATTGGGATCATGATGTCTGCGCTGATTGGCGGCAGTTTTTTAAGCTTCTTTATTGCTGACTGGGAAATCACCCGGTACTTGTTTACGGTAAACCTGAACTTGATTGCATTTATTTCCGGCAGCTTTCAAAGCATTGAAGGGCTTAGCATGTTATTTTCCACAACGGTGCTAATTGTCTGGTCACTATTGGCCTTAGGCGTTGCTTTTGTCGCCTTTACGCAAAAAGATATGCTGGCATAAGGAGAATTTGGATGAAAAGAACATGGCTGTGGTATGGTATTATATTTATTTTTTTTATTGGGCTGGCTGGTTTTGCCAT
>SLLE01000003.1 GCA_007134225.1 Tindallia sp. | reverse complement strand
CCTAAATATCCTTCGAGGCTCTCGAAGGATATTTTTTTAATCACGTCCTTCCAAGGAGCTGCTGAACATTGAAAGATGAGGTTCGTTTTCAAAAAGCAAAAAAAGTTTCCCTGATCAGCATCCTGGGAAACCTCACACTGACTGTCGCCAAGTTGATTGCCGGTTTTTTCGCCGGAAGTACCGCATTAATTGCCGATGCCTTCCATTCTGCCTCCGACTTAATAGGGACCGTTATTCTGCTGAAGGGAATGCAAATTGCACATCAACCTGCGGATAAAAACCATCCCTTCGGACATCATCGTGCTGAAACCATTACCTCGGAAATTCTTGCAGTTATTTTGATGATTACGGCTGCCGGTATCGGTTATGAAGGTTTTCGTGTCCTAACGTCCGAAACAATCAAAATCCCTGAAATGGCTGCTGTATACGTAGCTTTACTTTCTATTGCTGCAAAGGAACTTATGTACCGCCATTCTGCAAAAGTTGGTAAAGAAATCAACAGCGACGCCATTATTGCTGACGCGTGGCACCATCGTTCCGATGCCTTTTCATCAATTGCCGCATTGGTTGGAATTGTTGGCTCAAGGTTTGGTATAGCATTCATGGATCCGGTAGCAGCTCTTTTTGTTGCACTTTTAATATTCCGTGCAGGCATCAAAATATACCGAAAAGCAGTTTCAACGCTTATGGATACAGCTCCCTCCACCGAAACGTTAAAAGAATTAATGGATACCATCATGGATGTGGATGGTGTCAAAAAAGTGGATGATCTGCGAGTCCGTCGATATGGTTCAAAAATAATTATTGATCTTAAAATCAGTGTTCTACCGGAGCTTACAGTGGAAGAAGGGCATAATGTTGCCGCCAAAACAAAAATACGGGTTTTGGAAATGGATGACAGCATTCAGGACGTGCTTATCCACGTAAATCCTTTCTACAAAAGCTAGCCTGCCAATTTAGATGCTTTTTATTTTATTACGAAATGCGTAAATAGCCGCTTGGGTTCGATCATTGACTTTGATCTTTTTAAAAATATTTGAGACATGATTCTTAACAGTTTTTTCACTGATAAACAGCGTATTTGCAATTTCCCTGTTGTTGAGACCGTCTGCAATCAGTGTCAGAATTTCATATTCTCTTTTGGTTAGACTGGCTTTCCTTTCTATCACTTCACCCTTTTCCACAAGATTTTTCAGCTTTTGAAGTTGTTGTTTATCACCTTCTGACATGGTGGGATAAACGAAGGAACTGCCTTCATTCACTTCTCTGATCCCATCGATAAGAATACGACTTTCTGCATCTTTGACTATATATCCGTTTGCCCCAAGATTAAAGGTTTCAAATAAATATTCAATTTCTTCATGGAACGTCAAGATGATCACTTTAATACTCTGATCCAGATCTTTAATTTTTCGAAGTGCTTTTATTCCATTTACATTTGGCATATTGATATCCAGCAATACTACGTCCGGCTTAACTTCCTGCACTCGTTTGACACATTCCTCACCGTCCCGTGCCTCTCCGACAACTTCAATATCATCCTCCAATGAAAGAATCTGACTTAATCCCTGCCGCACCAGAGAATGGTCATCTGCAATTAACACTTTAATCTTCTTCATTTCTTTCCTCCTCTTGTCCATCTGTCGGTATTCTGATTAACAAAAAAGTCCCTTCACCAGAGTCAGACTTTATTCTCAGATTTCCATTCAGCAATTCAGCTCGTTCTTTCATGTTGATGATTCCAAATCCACTTTCTTTATTCATGCGTATATCCTGAGGATTAAAACCAACTCCATCGTCTTTTATCATTAATGATACGCACCTGTTATCTTGATTTAACGCCATTTCGACTTTTTTCGCCTGTGCATGTCTGTAGATATTGTTCAGTGCTTCCTGTGCAATTCGGAACAATGCCAGCTGAAGGACCGTATCATCTGCATGAAAGCTGGGAGAAGCTTGAAAATCGATCTCGATGGAAGTTTCCGTCTGAAAATCATCCACATATCTTCGCAAGGTGGGAACAATTCCCAAATCGTCGATAGCCATCGGCCGCAAGTTATATATGATTTTCCTGATTTCTCTGGTACTGCGACGCACCAAGTCTTTCAAAATCTGTGCTTCTTCTTTTGCTCTTTCAATATCTTTATCCATTAATTTTTCACAAAAATCAATTTTCAGGAGAATATTCGAAAAGGATTGTGCAGGCCCGTCGTGAATTTCACGGGATACTCGTTTCCGCTCTTCTTCCTGTACCTGTATTATTTTTCTTCCCATTAAATGCCGCTGTTCTAAATCTGTTATTGTATTGCTAAAGTCTTCCATGTTGCCTTCCAAAAACTCCAGGGCCACACTAAACTTTGTTGTCAGTTTTTCAGCTCGCTCCAGGTTTTTCCGTGCGCTTCGCAAATGCGCTTCAATTTCTTTTCGTTCATTTGTCAGTTTTTCTTCTTCTCTGTGCTTTAGAATCAGCTTCACCTGAAAATCATTGGCTTTTTCGTAAGCTTCCCGAATATTCGCCTCACTATGGCGAGAAAAGTCGCGACTTACCTCCACCAAAGCTCTTCGACTATTTTTTTCAAGTTGATCCAGTTTTTCCAGTTCCAAAATAATCCTTTGGATTTGCTGATTCACTTCTTCCAGCTTTCTCTCTAATCTGAAGCACTCTTTATTCAGATTATCCGATATTTCGAACACTTCTTCTTTGCTTTCCTCAATAGCACTGAAGATCCGACTCAGAACCCGATTCATTTTGACAGCGCTTTGAATATATCCATCGCTCATTTATTCTTCTCCTCATCAGCTAAGACATGATTTAATCGATATATTCAATATCAATATTGTCCAATCGCTTGCGAAATGATTTCCTGAATTTCGCCAGGTATTCCTTTCTGAGTTGTTCCTGTTCTTTCTTTTCCTCTGAAGTAAGATCCCGTTCCTTTGCCATTTTTGCCAGCTCATTGATGCGATCCATCTGTTTTTTATCTAACATATCTTTCTCTCCTCGTATAATAAGTTTATTCAATAAAATAACGATTAGTACTTGGATCCTGAAGCGCATCCCTGGATAATAGAACCATGGAATAGGATCTATCTGGGCAAAGGCTTTTCTCTCCTGT
>SLLE01000056.1 GCA_007134225.1 Tindallia sp. | reverse complement strand
TTTCCTTCCAGCCGGCATCGGTCCGCCTCGCGTTTAATAGCTTCTACCATGTCGACCTCCGATGCTTTCACCACCAGCATCGGTGCATCCGGCGCATAATGAGCATACTTCATTCCAGGCGATCGTGGTGTTTTTTCCTCTTTTAAACTAAGTACGGGACTCGTTTCCGTCCGACCGCTTCTTTCCGGAAGTTCCATGGCCGCCAGAACCTGCTCTTTTGTGATGCCGCCAGGCCTCAGGATCACCGGAGAGTCTCCGGTAGCGTCCACCACTGTGGACTCCAGCCCCACCATGGCCATTCCGCCATCAATAATTCCATCCACCCGGCCATCCAGGTCTTTTATCACATGACTCCCCCGGGTTGGACTTGGTTTTCCGGACAGATTTGCACTGGGTGCCGCCACCGGCACACCGGCCATAGCAATGAGGCGATGTGCGATGGGATGGGAAGGTATTCGAACAGCCACCGTATCGAGTCCTGCCGTGACGGACTCTGGTACAGAAGGTTTCTTTTTCAGTATAATGGTCAAAGGGCCCGGCCAAAAAGCCTTCGCCAGTTTTTCCGCCATCGGCGTTACTTCCTCCACCAATGCCTCCAGATCTTTTCGATCGGCCACATGAACGATCAGCGGATTGTCCGAAGGACGTCCCTTTGCTCTGAAAATAGCTTTAACCGCTTCAGGGTTCATGGCATCCGCTCCCAGGCCATACACCGTTTCCGTCGGAAAGGCCACGGTTTTTCCTTCTCTAAGCATTTTAGCAAAGGGTTTTAGTTTTTTGTCATCAACTTGGTCTGCATTCACGGATGCAATTAACGTGTTCTTCATGTCTTCTCCTTCGGGCAGCAAAAAAAGAGCAGAGATCATGATCCGCTCCTTTACGCCATCTCTTTCATTTGTTCTGCCTGATCTTCCGTTATTAATGCATGAATCATTTGAGCAATATCCCCCTGCATGAACGAATCCAGTTGATAAACGGTCATATTAATGCGGTGATCCGTCACCCGGCCCTGAGGATAGTTGTAGGTTCGAATGCGCTCGCTTCGATCGCCGGATCCCACCTGATTTCGACGATTTTCCGCAATGGACCGCTCCTGCTCCTGTACCATTTTATCGTAAAGGCGGGCTTTCAGAATCTTCATGGCTTTATCCTTGTTTTTAAGTTGGGACTTTCCATCCTGGCAACTGGCCGTAATCCCCGTCTCCAGGTGGGTAACCCGAACGGCTGAGTCTGTTGTATTAACACTCTGTCCCCCATGACCTGAAGCACGAAAGACATCGATTCTTACATCATTGGGACTGATTTCAAATTCCACATCGTCTACTTCCGGCAGCACCGCCACAGTTGCAGCCGACGTATGAATTCGTCCACTGGACTCAGTTGCCGGTATCCGCTGAACCCGATGCGTACCACTTTCAAATTTCATCATGGAATAAGCGCCTTTTCCTTTAATCATAAAGACGACTTCCTTATATCCACCAACACCACTTTCACTGGTGCTCACCATCTCTGTCTTCCAACCCTGGTTTTCAGCGAAGCGGGAATACATTCGAAAGAGATCTGCTGCAAAAATAGCTGCTTCATCGCCACCTGTTCCGGCACGAATCTCCACGATAACGTTTTTATCATCGTTAGGATCTTTCGGCAGCAACAGCAAACGAAGCTGTTCGCGTAATGTCTCTTCTTTTTCTTCCAGTTCCTCCAGCTCTTCCCGAGCCATTTCTTTCAGTTCATCATCACTGCTTTTATCATATAGAATCGCCCTGGTATCTTCCAATCCCCGAAGCGCTTCTTGATAGTCCCTATAAACCATCACGACTTCTTCCAACTCCGCATGCTCTTTTATCAGCTTTCTCCACAAATCCTGCTGATTGATCACTTCCGGATCACTTAATTTTTTTCCCAGATCTTCATACTTATCTTCCAGAAACGACAGCTTATCCAGCATTGTTTTCATCACCTTTTCCTTCAATCCGTTTGACACGGAATACCAATTTACTATTCGCGCACACAGCGCATCACCCATCAAATCATTATATCAAATCAATCCTGTGATTGCCAGTTCTTTTTGAACCCCATCACGACCCGGTCCAGTCCGGTCAGATCCTGGAGGATACGAAGGTTTTCCAGCCCCGCCGCCTCCATTAACGCCTTAAGCATTCTTCCCTGCTGCCATCCCATTTCAAAGGCCACCAGTGCGCCAGGCTTTAGAAGACACATGCCTTCCCGAAGCATTCTGCGATAGTTATCCAGCCCGTCTTTACCGCCTTCCAGCGCCAAAGAAGGCTCGTACTCACCAACGGATACCGGCAGGATTTTCATCTCATCTTCCGTAATATAGGGAGGGTTGGAGATCAATGCATCCAGCGATGCTGTTTGATGCTGAAGCGGCTCCAGTAAGTCCCCGGCATAAAACCGAATACGATCCGACACACCATTTCTCACTGCGTTGGACTTGGCAACAGCTAATGCTTCCGGCGAGAGATCCGTTGCCAGTATCTGAATTGCGGTTGCATAGTAGGCAAGGCTGACGGCAATGGCGCCGCTTCCGGTTCCAATATCAGCCATCAGGAGTTCCTCCTCTTCGCTTCGGCATTCTTTCACCCATTGAAGCACGGCTTCCACCAAGGTTTCTGTGTCCGGCCGCGGAATCAATACATCCGGCGTCACCTGGAAGGGTAGCCCCATAAATTCCTTCATTCCCATCAGGTAGGCTACCGGACATTGTTGCTGACGCCGAGAAATCAACACTTTGTATTGTTCTCCCAAGTCCTGATCCACCTCTTTCTCCGGGTATATGTGAAGTTGTATTCGCTCTATATGGAGGACATGAGCCAGGAGCACCTCTGCATCCAGGCGAGCTGTTTCGATGGCTGATTCCATTAATTTTTTTGTTGCCCACTGAATCCATTCATTTCGCGTCACTTTTAATTCACCCTCACCCTTCGGAACAGTGGGCGTCCACCAGTTCCCTGCAGCCTATTCCCTATAACCTGTTCCCAATTCCCTGGCCTTATTGATTGCCTGAATAATTCCCTCCGACAACGTCGGATGAACCATCAGATGCTTTTCAATTTCCTGTGCTTTCATTCCCTTTTGAATCATCATCCCCAGGAAACCAAC
>SLLE01000162.1 GCA_007134225.1 Tindallia sp. | reverse complement strand
CTGGCTTTTCCGGTTAGCACAAAACCATCCAGCCCGCAGTTTTTCATTTGTGTTCCCCAATGACCTCCTACGGTGGCTTCATTCCAGATTCCCGTTAAAGGAGATTTTGCCACAACAGAGCTTTTCGCAGATGCAGGCACCATCGTTCCTGTTAATAAACCAGCCATAAAGATCATTGGTGCTTCTTCGGCCAAAGGTTCTACTTTTTCGTCATATTCTTCCAATAGCATTTTTCCCGCTACACCACTGGCTCCCAGGTATTTCCTAAAGTCTTCCTCCCGAGTCTCCTGCGTGCGAATCGTTCCATCATTTAAATCAATTTTTAATAATTTTCCCATCATACCATAGCTCATACATTATTCACTCCTTCTCTTCAATCTTCATTTAAAATTAGAAATAGTGAGTCAAGTCCAAAATAGTGTTTTTCCCATCATTGTTTATCGTTCCTTATCATTAATAGATGCAAAAAATATGCCAAAGTTCGATCTTTTCAAACATTACTCTTCATTATGCCTTATTGCCAAAAATCAGCGCATAAACAGGATTCTTAGCTTCAGGTGGATTTTTAACTCCATCTGAAGCTAAGAATCCTGTTTATGAGTGTTTTAAAATGTAGCAATGTATTTGTTTGAATCCAACACATGTGTAGTTTTTGAGCAACAGTGTGCCTACTTCACTACATATAATCTCTGATATTTCTTTGAATGAATGAATGAAAGGAATAAGGGTATTTTAATAATGGGATATCAATATGGATGAGGCCCATAACTGGCAAATTGAAAGAAATCAGTACATTGAAAGGAAGTGATCTTAATGAAATTACTGGTATGCGTCGACGGATCAAAGCAAAGTATGAAGGCAATGAATAAAGCAATCGAAATTGCATCTGGTTGCGGGATCAAAGAGGTCAGCCTTATTCATGTCTATGAAAATGTGGAAAAAAATTATTGGATAGCTACCGGTGAAGGTTATCACCCCAGCAAAGAAGATTTCGAAAGACTTAAAGGATTGCACCAAAAAATGGTGGACAAATGCAAAAAGATGCTGGAACAATATGCCACAAAATTTGAAGAGAAAGGCATTCATCCGGATATGATTTTGGAGGAGGGCCATCCCTCCCATACCATTTCCAGAATTGCTGATAAAGGAAATTATGATATGGTCATTATGGGGAACCGCGGAATCGGCGGACTGAAAAAAATCTTCCTGGGAAGCGTCAGTAATGCTGTCATTCAGGAAACGACAGCTAGTGTGCTGGTTGTCAAATAGGCTGTCTCTCATAGTTTATTTTTCCTTCTGGATAAGGGACGCATTAAAAGCGCGTCCCTTTTTTCGTCCATTTACAGCAGCTTTTTAAGCAGTTGTATGTTTTTTCGGTCATATGGTGGATATTTAATACTGGGATCAATAGACGTGGCTGATCGAACCACCGATTTATAGTTTGAAAATGTGTCAAAACTGTCCTTTCCGTGATAGCGACCCATTCCGCTGGTTTTCACGCCGCCAAAAGGAAGATGCTGACTGGCTACATGAATAATGCAGTTGTTAATGCATCCTCCTCCAAACTCCAGTTGATTAAAAATCAATCCTTCATTCTTTTTGTTTTCGGTGAACAGGTATAAGGCTAGCGGATTTCTGTTTTTTCGAACAATGGAGATCACATCGTCGCTGTTTTGAAAGGAAAGAACTGGAAGAATCGGGCCAAAAATTTCCTCTTTCATAACTCTATTCTCCAAGGATATCTCATCCATAATGGTAGGAGCGATAAACAATTTTTCTCGATCATAATTGCCTCCCCTCCGAACATTTCCTTCTTTTAAAAAGCTAAGAAGCTTATCAAAACGCTGCTGATTAACAATACGCCCATAATCTTTGGATTGCAGGGGATCTTTCCCATAAAAATCCCCTATGACACAGCTCAGTTCATCAATGAGCTTTTCTTTCACTGCTTCATGAACCAGCACATAATCCGGTGCAATGCAGGTCTGCCCTGCGTTCATAAATTTACCCCATGCAATTCGTCTGGCCGTTACATTCAGTTTGGCATCATCCATCACAATAGCCGGACTCTTCCCACCCAGTTCAAGGGTTACAGGAGTTAAGTGAGCAGCTGCCTTTGCCATTATTTTTTTTCCCGTTTCGGTGCTTCCGGTGAAAAAAATATGATCAAAAGAAAACCTCTCCACCAGCGTATTCCCGACCTCTGATCCAGGTCCCTGAATGGATGTAATATATTCCGGATCAAAGGTTTCCTGAATAATTGCCGTAATGACGTCAGAGGTGTTGTGCGTTTTGTCCGAAGGCTTTATCATTGCGCAGTTACCGGCTGCTATTGCTCCAACCAGCGGAACCATCACCAGCTGAAATGGATAGTTCCATGGGCCGACAATCAGAACGACTCCCTTGGGCTCCGGCTGTATCCATGATTTAGCTGGTTCCAACACTAAAAGTGTTTTCTTCTTTTCCCGTCTTGACCAGGCCCTCACCTTGTCAATGGCATAATTCACTTCTTCATAAAACATGGCCAGTTCTGCTGAAAAGCTTTCAAAATCAGGTTTTGACAAATCCTTCTCCAGCGCTTGAATGATCTCTTTTTCTTTTCGTTGAACTGATTTTTTCAGTGCCCTCAAGCTTCGGATTCGAAAAAGCAGTTTTTTCGAATTTCCCTTGTCAAAATACTGCCGCTGAGCTTTAAATAATTCTCTTAATAAGGTTTCCATTCCTTTACCCCTTTCCCTTGGTTCGATGACTTTCATCCTGGGTATCCATTAAGAAAACCGGAGGATGATGTTTGATGATCCCAATACGAGACAGCGTGCCCAGCCGTACTACTCCATTGATAACGTACCTGCTTATCGCCGTCAATGTCGGTGTTTTTCTCTATATGCATTCGCTGCATGCTGAACAGCTCCATTTTTTTATTGTTCGACTTGGATTTGTGCCTGTCAGATTTTCCGCCATGATTCGTGATGGTTTTCAGGCAGCAACCATTGAGCAGACCTTTCCCATTTTCAGCAGTCTTTTTATCCACGGGAGCTGGTTTCATCTCATCAGCAATATGTGGAGCCTTTGGCTTTTTGGCGATAATGTGGAAGATAGCGTGGGGCATTTCAATTACTTCTTATTCTATATTCTGGCAGGCGTTTTTGCATCTCTGATCCATTATCTGTTTAATATGTTTTCCCCAATTCCGGTTATTGGTGCCTCCGGTGCCATTGCAGCCATAATGGGTGCATACGTGGTCATGTTTCCTATGGCTCGCATCACTACGTTGGTTCCATTACTATGGATCCCTTTATTTATTAAAGTGCCGGCACTGTTTTTTATGGGCATCTGGTTTTTCTCTCAGGTGATGTCCGGTATATCAACCCTGGGCCAAAGCGAGTTAGGTGGCGGCATCGCCTGGTGGGCCCATATTGGAGGATTCATTTTCGGCCTCTTCGTGATCAATTTTATCCGTAAGCGTCATTGGCGCTATCGGTGCTCCTATGATGACGATCAATATGATTGTGAATATGACTGAATACCAGTTTTAAATGTTTCTAAGGTATCTTTTCGCAGTTTTTCATCCTGTAACAATTCATAGCCAACGGCTATCAAGGCTACTGCGCTTTTTAGAATTACTTCATCTGCCCTTTCCGATGCACTGGCCGCTGCATATTCCCGTGTATGCTGTGCCACCTCCGGATTTGTAATAGATACATACGGATGTATGATGGGCATAATCATTGATACGTTTCCTATGTCAGAAGATCCGGCTGGCTCTTCCGGATCTGCCACTTCCATCTTCTCTCCCTGCATTTCCATGTATGTTTTGAATCGCTCTTCCAATACTTCATTTGGGTATCTTTCCGCATAGATCTCATCATAGCTGAAGGCGAAACCGGCTCCAATTTTTTCAGCTTCATTGGCCGAGAAATGGGTTAGCTGATCAATTACCATTTGCACCTGATCTCTTTTGGCTGCTCTGATCAGGAACTTGCCACAGGCTTTATCCACAATGACATTGGATGCGGTACCTCCAGCTGTAATGATCCCATTAATTTTCACTTTGGGCGGATAATTCTGCTGCTGTCGCTGTATTTCATTAAAAACTTGTATTAATGGATAGAGAGCATCAATGCCTTCCTCCGGCTTTGACGAATGAGCCGGACGTCCCGTAAATTCAATAACCAGCTCACTGCAGGCCGTGCTGTTTCTGCCAATAAGAGATCGATTGGCCGGGTGCATCATCAGGGAAAAATCAACGTCATCAAAGGCGCCTCCATGAATCATCATGATTTTACCGCCGCCGTTTTCTTCCGCCGGTGTTCCCAGGAGAATCACCGATCCTCCAGTTTCTTCCACCAATTCTGTTAACGCCATCGCCGCTCCCACTGAGCTGGCTGCAATTAGGTTATGCCCACAGGCGTGTCCAATTTCCGGCAATGCATCATATTCAGCCAAAAAAGCAACAGCAGGCCCATCCTGACTACTGCTAAAAGTAGCTTTGATCGCCGTCGAAATGCCTGCAACATTTCGCTCCACATGAAAACCGGCTTCTTCCAACAATGCGGCAATTCTTTTCGATGCTTCAAATTCCTGAAATGCGGTTTCCGGATGATCGTGGATATGCCTGCTTAAGCCCACCAGAATCTCCTTTTGTTTTCCAATCAGCCCTTCTACCTTATGAATGATTTGATTCGCAGATAATTTCACCTTTCGACGCCCCCTTAGCGATTTTGCTTATCAGTTCTGTACAGGTCCATTATATCAGAAAGCTTTCATGGGTTCGAAGACTTTCTTATTTCAATTGTTTCAGAATTATGATACAATAGTCGGATAATTAATGCTTGGACTGGGAGTGATCATGATGAACTATGTCTTTATATCTCCATTTTTTCCTCCAAACTATCAATACTTCATCAAAGCACTTAATGAAAGAGGTTGCTCTGTGCTTGGTATTGGGTCGGAACCTTACGATGAAGTGGATTCCTCATTAAAGGAATCTTTAACCGAATACTATCAAGTAAAAGATATGGAGGACTATGGCGAAATGCTGCGAGCCTGCGGTTACTTCATCCATCGGTATGGTAAACTTCATCGCATCGAGTCTCATAATGAGCATTGGCTGGAGAAGGACGCTCGCCTGCGAACTGATTTCAATGTTACTGGTTTCAAGAGCGGAGATATGCAGTGCATTAAATACAAATCAAACATGAAGGAAGTTTTCCGGAAAGCTGAAATTCCTGTTGCCCGCGGCAACGTCTTCGAAACGTTTAAAGAAGCTTCCAAACTGGCAAAAGAATTAGGCTTTCCAGTTTGTGCCAAGCCTGATTGTGGCGTCGGAGCCAGCCACACCTATAAACTTCACTCGATGGAGGAGTTAGAGGGTTTTTTCGAGAGAAAGCTTTCTGTCCCTTACATTATGGAAGAATTCATCGAAGGTGAAATTCACACTTTTGATGGCCTAACAGACCAAAATGGAAACATCATATTTGTTTCCACCTTTATTTTCGATAAAGGTGTCATGGAAACGGTAAATGACGATTTAGACATGTTTTATCACAATCTGCGTCAAATCCCTGAGGATCTTATGGAATTTGGCACAAAAACAGTAAAGGCATTTGGACTTAAGGAGCGTTTTTTCCACATTGAATTTTTCAGAACTCCCGAGCAAAATCTGATTGCGCTTGAGATCAATGTCAGGCCTCCTGGTGGCCTATCTATGGATATTTTTAATTATGCGGATGATGTCAATTATTATGATCTCTACGCGCAGATCGTTTTGGGCATGCCTGTCGATGATAAGCTAGACCACCACTATTATGTCGCTTATGCTGGCCGTAAAACACGGGATCACATTGAACATCGGCATAGCCAACAAACGATTATGGATAAGTTTGGACATCTCTCGATTTATCAAGGACCAATCGCTTCTGTTTTTTCCGCAGCCATCGGAGATTATGCTTATATATTGCGTTCAAACGAATTAGAACCTTTAAAAGAAGCTGCGTCATTCATTCTGGAACGGAAAGCCACTTAATGGAGGGATATTGAATGGAAATAAAATATGAATACTTTCACAGTAAGCATTTAGACCGGGTCATGGAGTTCAAACGTTACGGTGAGAGCGGCAAGCCTATGATAGCGTTCCCCTCTTCCGGTGGTCGTTTTTTTGAATACGAAGATTTTAAAATGGTTGATGCCTGCCGCCCATTTATCGAGGAAGGTCTCATCCAGATATTTACACCTGACAGCATTGACCGGGAAAGCTGGTTGGAAGATGACATGTGGCCGGGAGACCGTGCATACCGACACAATTTTTATGTTGCTTATATCATCGAAGAACTAGTTCCCTACATTCGGGATAAAACCGGTTATACGGATAAAATGATCACTACCGGCTGCAGTATGGGGGCTTATCACGCTGCAAATTTTTTCTTTCGGCACCCGGATGTTTTTGACACTATGATTGCGCTCAGCGGTATTTATGATGCCCGGTTCTTTGTCGGTGATTATCTGGATATCCATGATGTCTACCTCAATTCTCCCGTTGACTATCTTGCCAATATCACCGATTCCTGGTACATAGATCAGTACAAAGAAAGTGATATCATCATTTGCTCTGGGACCGGTGACTGGGAAGAAGACTCCATTCAACACACCAAACACCTAAAGCATATTCTGGAACAAAAAGGAATACCGGCCTGGGTTGATTTTTGGGGGAATGATGTGGATCATGACTGGCCCTGGTGGCGCATTCAAATAGCCTTCTTCCTGGGTCATTTGAAGCAGCAGAACAAACTATAGAAAAACACCGGAGTTTTTTTAAAGCTCCGGTGTTTTTTCTAGCCACCGGCTATGGGTGGCATGACGTGAACGATTTGTCCATTTTTCAGCTTTGTTTCCAGGTAGTTCATCAGTTTTGTGTTGCGGCCGTTAATTAAAACTTTGTAATAGGGTGCCAGGTCGGTTCCCTCTTCATTCAGCACTTCCTGCTTTAAATCCTCACCAAATCGTCGAAACAACGCCTCCAACAAATCCCGAACCGTTGATTCTTCCGGCATATTCATTAAAACAGTAGATTCGCCGGTGATTTTAATAAGAGGACCCATCACTTTTACGGTTATTTCCATCATTTTCACATACGATCCTTTACAAAGCCCAGTCCCAATGCTTCATATTTCTCTGCCAGCGGGTATCCTTTTTCGTCCCAACCGGCTTGCTCGTAATACTCTTTCAGCATGATCGGCAGCTCAAGCGTTTTACCTTCTGCAGGACCGCTGGGAGCTGGATCCTTAAGGAATCGATCCGGCAATGTATCTTCCTCAGGGCTCATCTTATATCGATAAAGATTTAATGCCCGTTGCAATGTCAATACTCTCTCCACCGTTGTTTTTAATTGTTTCGCATCCATTGGTATACCGGTGATGGTTTCATGAAGCTTCGCCAGATGTGACGGCGCCAGGGTATTACACAGTACTGTAAATTTGCACATACCATTTAAATCTGTAAAAATGGCGGTTTTTTCCATTTCGTTGACTACTCGGGCCTTGTCATCCGGGATGATTGGATCTGGCGTTCCGCTTAAGTTCATTTCCTCATTACCAAACCCAAACAGTGTAAAGGCCGGCGACCATGGTCTCAGGTGATCTCCACCCCGATTCGCAACCGCGTGCCCCAGGCCTGAATCTTGTGCTGCTCTTAACTCTGTGGCAGTCAATTCCAGTCCTTTTACGTGCATGGCATATTTTTCGGATCCTTTGCCTATTTTCTTCGCTGCCTCTCTTACACCTTCTGCCAGGATATCCCCCAGCCCTTTTCGATGAGCCAGGTCCTGAAGGAGCGTGTTCATTGCCTGATGGTTGCCAAATTTCAAGTCCAGTCCGTTGCACTCTTCTTTGCTTAGAATTCCTTCTTCGTAAAGTTCCATGGCAAAGGCCATCAAGGTGCCAGCTGAAATGGTATCCAGTCCCAACCGATTGGCGTTCATATTGGCCATGGCAATGGCTTCCAAGTTGTCCACGCCACAGCGGGAGCCAAATGCATTGACTGTTTCATACTCCGGTCCTTCACTTTCCACCCCGGCATATTCACCGTCTTTCACCTGAGTGTAACGGGTGCATTTTATGTTACAGGCAAAGCAGCCACGAGTTTTGGTCAAAATGGTTTCAGCCATTTTTTCGCCACTAATGTTTTCCGCACCCTCAAAAGTCCCGCTTTTATGATTTCTTGTTGGAAGCGCACCAAAGGCATTCATACCATTTACCAGGGAAGCAGTTCCATACTCAGGCAAAAGCTGTCCCGTAGCCGGATGCTGATAAATCAGGTTATTTACTTCTTTCAATACTTCTTTAAAGCCTTCTGGGTCTGCAACCTTTACATCTTTGCTGCCATATACCGCCACCGCTTTCAGGTTCTTGGATCCCATTACTGCCCCTGCACCACCGCGACCCCCAGCTCGATAAAGATCACTCATAACGATGGCGCTTTTTACAAGATTCTCACCTGCAGGACCGATTCCCAGTATTTTTGATTTTGGATGGTCTTTTTCCAGTGTATGAGTGGTTTCAAAAAAGTCCTGCCCCCATAAGTGTCCTGCATCTTTTAACGAGACATCATCATTATGAATATGCAGGTACACCGGCTTTGGTGATTTCCCTCTTATCACCACATAATCATACCCAGCGTATTTCAATTCAGATCCGAAATAACCGCCTCCCCGGCCTTCACCATAGATACCGGTGGTAGGGGATCGAAATCCAACATACCAGCTGTTGCCGGTCGGTGCCAGCGTTCCGGTCATCGGTCCCGTCATCAGAATCAATGGGTTTTCTTCACCCAGCGGATCCGTGTTATGATCCGTTTCGTCCCATAAAATCTTGGCGCTGAAACCGCCTCCTCCGACAAAATCTTTCACCATTTGTTCATCCAGCTGTTTTTTCTCTACAGTGCCTTCCGTTAAATTTATTTCAAGCCAGGTGCCTGTGTATCCACCAAACATTGACCGTCACTCCTTTCTATATCTTATCGAATTCTCCTTCAACGATGAATTATGCTTGATGCTCCAGTGCCTCGTTGGGGCATATTTCCAAACAGTGTTTGCCTTCACACACTTCGCATTTCAACGCATATTCTCCTTGCGGGTCCATAAAGATCGCATCATAAGGACATGCATCCAAACATTGAGAACACCCTATACAGGTATCGCGGTCCACCTTCCAGACACCATTCTTTTCATCCATCGCAATGGCATCCACTGGACAGGTTTCTGCACAAGGTGCATCCTCACATTGATAACAGATGTGAGGCAAATCGAGAGCACTCATACCCCGCTCCACCTGAACTCTGGACAGTTTCGGGTTGAAAACCTTTTCCAGGTTCAGTGAACAAGCCAGCTCACACATCCTGCATCCAACACAGTTTTCTCTGATTGCAACCATTTTTTCTGCCATCCGTTTCCCGACATGCGATTACGCAGGCCGGGTACACCTCCTTTCGCTATTTGTGATCATCAAAATAAAAAGTCCATCCAAGCAGCAGACATTAAATCTGCTGTAAGAATGAACTCCTTTGCACATTGGCAGGCACTGAAATCTCCTTCGGTACCCTTTCGTTTCGAACCACTGCAGGAGCCGCTCGAAATCGGAATTCCTTCACAGTGCTTATTGTTTAAATTCCCCTTGCTAAAGATAATACCCCATTATATTCTTATACAAACGTCGGATCGGAAAGTATAGGAAGCAAATTTCTTGTGTGATATAATTATCTTATCAACAAACAGGAGGCTTAGACTATGATTTTAGTACTAAACTTTTTTCTTAAAGACTCGTTTGCCGCTACCTTTAACCAGGTTATACAAAACCATCTTGCGGACACACCTCACAGGTGTCATTTTATCCGTGTAACCTCAGCAACCACCGCTGAACAAGTTCTCTCAGAAAGCAAGTCCGCCACACATTTAATCTTATCCGGCTCCGAAGCTTCAACGCTGAACGACATGGGCTGGGAGGATGAAATGAAAAAGGTTGTCCTTTCCTTTATGAAGTCTAAGAAACCTATTCTTGGCATTTGTTATGGCCATCAATTTTTGGTGCGATCCCTTGCCGGCAAAGACTATCTGAGAAAGGCGCCAAAACCGGAAATGGGATGGGGAAAACTCCACCTGGAAGACAACCCTTTATTCGAGGGCATTAAAGAACCAGTTTGTTTACTGGCTCACTACGATGAAGTAATGGAACTGCCTGCAGACTTTCACCTACTGGGCTCTTCAGAAAAATGTGCCATTCAAGGGTTCCAGTATAAAAACCTGCCGATTTGGGGCGTTCAATTCCACCCGGAATATGACATAGCGAGTGGACAAGAAATTTTTGACGATTTAGAAACAAATGATGCTCGTTATCACGAGCATTATGAAAATGCTTTGGATCACGAGCATCAACTTCAACAAAACAAACGATTTTTTACTAACTTTGTTAATATGTGACTTCTCCAATGACGGCGAAGGACAGAAATAGAGGGGACCTCTTCGCGCCTCTTTGCGTCCTTCGCGGTTACATCTTTTATTCTTTGATCTTGATTTTCTACTTTCTACTTTCTACTTTCTGCTTTCCACTTTCTACTTTCCTATTCCCGATTAAGCACTGCGTTCAGGAGAACGCCAACAATGGCTGCAAAACTAAGCCCGGTGATTGCGACATCCTGAGCAATCGGAATGCCGATGGTAATTCCCAGGGCTGCCTCCACATATTCGGCGCCCAGGCCAAGAAACAGCATGGTGACCATTACCAGGATGTTTTTCCAGTTTAGCACCACTTTATTCCACCGAATCGTATTGAAGCCGACCAGTGCAATCATGCCAAACAACATCAGGCTGATGCCTCCCATCACCGGTACCGGAATGCTGTTAAGTACGCCGCCTAACTTGGCAACAAAACCAAGGATAATGGCAAAGACTGCAGCCAATCGTAAAGTCGAAGGATCATAGTTCTTTGTAATGGCCAATACACCGGTGTTTTCTCCGTAGGTGGTGTTGGCAGGTCCGCCGATAAAGCCGGCAAATAGTGTTGCCAAACCGTCTCCCAGCAATGTGCGATGAAGTCCAGGTTCTTTTACAAAGTCCTTTTTTACCACTTCTCCATTCATCGTGATGTCTCCGACGTGTTCCATTAGCACAGCCAGAACGACCGGAGAAATAATGGCAATGGCACCGAAATCAAATTTGGGCAAACTAAATGCAGGAACTGCCACCAAAGGCGCAGCCGTAATGATACTGATATCTACCAGCTGCAATGGTATCGATATCACATAGCCCAGGGCAACAGCAATCAGGATCGAAAGCTGTCGGAAAAAGCCCCTTCCTCTAAGTGAGATCAACAACGCTGTTATAAAGGTGAAGAGTGCCACTGGATAATGATACGAAGACATGTCCAGTGCCACGGGAATCAGGCTCAATCCAATAATGATAATCATCGGACCAACTACCTGGGCCGGCAAAAAACGCCGAATCGTCTTAACCCCTATGGATTTTGCCGCAAAAGACATCAGAATATACAGAATGCCAGCCACAACAATCCCACCCTGTGCATATCTCAGATCATCGCCATAAAGTTGTCCCACCCGAATAATAACCGGAATGAAAGCAAAGGATGAGCCTAAAAATACAGGCACCATTCTTTTCGTTACTGCGTGAAAAAGAAGTGTGCCTGCTCCCGCCGATACCAGTGCAACCGAAGGGTTTAAACCGGTTAATATAGGTACTAATACCGTTGCTCCAAACATCGCTATTAAATGCTGTAATCCCAAAACCGTTTTCTTATGTGGTGCCATGCATCATTCTCCTTTTCTTTTTTCGTTTGCCTTATTTAGCGTCATCGTTTCTATGTATAATGGCTTAAAACCTATATCATTCTATCAGAAAAATGGACCTGAATAAAGGGGCAGATTGCATCATCTGCCCCTTCTCATCAAAAATATCCTTTACAATAGCCCAATTCGCTTCATGACGGCGTGCAATTCTTCTGTACGAACATCATCAATAGGCTCCATCACGACTTTGCACGTATCATGTTCAATAACGCCCATCCATTTCAATGCTTT
>SLLE01000184.1 GCA_007134225.1 Tindallia sp. | reverse complement strand
GTGAAGTGAGGTGATTTGATGCCGGTAACACAATTTTTTTTCTTTGGCATTCCAGTGATGGCACTGGTGAGTTATTGTTTGTTGATGTTGTTTTTGGTGTTGTCGGAAAAAGATCGCTACATACGCACCTTCATGCTGGTACTGGGGGCCTTGATCGTCTGGACAGCCTCAGCGGTGTTGTTGCGCTTTGATTTTTATCCTGGGACACTTTTCTGGAACAGGGTCATGGTTACCGGTATGTTCTTTGTGCCCGTGCTCATCTATTATTTTGTCTCTGTACTGGCCGATAATGTCAAAAAGCTACC
This sequence comes from Tindallia sp., assembly GCA_007134225.1. GTDB lineage: Bacteria > Bacillota > Clostridia > Peptostreptococcales > Tindalliaceae > Tindallia. The sequence continues at coordinate 11,966 of SLLE01000184.1, read as the reverse complement.
ATTGATCATCATGAGTGCAATGCTTTTTCTTGCGATTTTTGCCAATGCGGGTGGTTACGTTGTAGAAGATGCCCGTCTGATCACCACCACCATATTTGTTAATGGGCAGCCACAACCCTACTACGAATTTGCATATGAACTGGGCTCCTTGATAGTGCCGGTATATTTATTCTACTTTATGACGATTATAGCCATTTTCTTCAAAGCTCTCCAATCAATGAAATCCAATATAAAGCCGGAAGGATCCGTCAAACTGGTGGCGGTTGGTATCGTGATCATGTTTGCCGGTGTGGTTTTTAACCTGATTCCTGCCCTGGGAAGGTATCCTTTCGACATTTTTGCCACTTTTATCAACGCAGTGATAATGGTAATAGCCATTTACAAATACAGGATGCTGGAACTTCGCTTCATGCTTAGTCGCGGGTTGGCCTTCTTCAGTATTGCGGCAGTGCTGACGATTTTTTTTCTAAACAGTGTTTTATGGCTGGATCGACGTATTGATTTGTTTTCTTCTGAACAATCAACGACCATTACGATTCTTTCGATTCTGTTTGTTGCGATTCTCTTTCAACCACTTTTTCACCTGGCCCGTAAGCTGGTAAATAGAATATTCCAAAAGGCGGACTATTCCAGACGTAAAGCACTGCGAAATTTCAGTTTGACCATTTCAGGGATCCTAAACCTTGAAAAAATTTGCGAGTCTCTTACGGAAGCGATTCAGGCTGCTATGCACACGCGAAAAATATTTATTATGATTAACAACGAAGAAAAACAAAAATTTAAAATCTTTCATTCTTCATCACATATCCACAAACCGGATTTATTTTTCGATTATGATAACCCCATCATGGAGTGGTTTGATAAGAAAGATAATTGTCTAACCATCCGAACGATCAATTCCAAACCATTCTTTAAATCCATGTGGAATCGGGAACGAAAAACGCTGAGCCAGTTGGATATTGAAGTCATTGTTCCGGTAAAAAGCAATGGTAATCTAACGGGTATAATCCTTCTTTCCAATAAAGAAGATAACCGTCCGTACATTCTGGATGATTTGGACTTACTTACATATCTTGGCACTTCAGCCGGGGTGGCTTTTGACAATGCACGATTATATGAAACGGCTCAAATGGAAGCCAACACGGACAGTCTAACGAAGCTTTACAATCATCGGTATTTTCTCCGGGTCATGGATCAGGAGGTTGAAAGGGTAGGCTCCGGAGACATTTCTCTCCTGATGATCGATTTGGACTTTTTTAAGTTATATAATGATCTGTATGGTCATATTGATGGCGATCGTGCACTTGAACATATTGCTGGAATTCTTCAGCGAGTAGTTGGAAATCGGGGTACGGTTGCGCGTTATGGCGGTGAAGAATTTACCGTATTGCTGCCATTCCAGAGTTCCCAGCAAGCCTATAAAATTGCAGAAAGAATTCGAACAGAGATACAGAGCTCGTTTATTGATATTGCCGATAAAACACAGCAGTTTCTGACAGCAAGTATTGGCATATGCACATATCCCTCAGGAGCGCCAAGTCCGGCAGAATTGTTAAAACGTGCTGATTTTGCAATGTATAATGCTAAGAATAAAGGGAAAAACCAAACAGTGATTTATGCCAATCATAAAGAAGAGAATGAATTGGAAGCGAGTGGTCCGACCGGTGACCTTGATTCCGAACCTGCTTATGCCGCAACGGTTTATGCCCTTACAGCCGCTATTGATGCCAAGGATCAGTACACCTTTGGCCATTCACAGCGAGTGGCTGATTATGCAGTGGCCATAGCAAAATCCCTGGATCTGGATCCGTCACATGTGATGATTTTGAAAGAGGCAGCATTGCTTCATGATATCGGAAAAATTGGCGTGCCGGAACACGTGCTGAATAAAAAAGAGCGCTTAACAGATGATGAATTCAGTATGATTAAGAAACATGTGGAAATGTCCATTACGATTATCAAGCACCTGCCATCCTTAAATTATGTGTTACCAGTGGTGTTGGGCCACCACGAGCGATGGGATGGAAAAGGATATCCACGAGGGCTAGAAGGTGAGAATGTGCCTCTATTGGCCCGATGTCTGGCGATTGCAGACGCATTTGATGCCATGACATCAAACAGGCCTTACAGCATGGAAAGAAATGTTTTCGAAGCGTTGCGTGAACTTGAACGAAATGCAGGAACGCAGTTTGATCCGGAGCTGGTGGTACAATTCAGTGCTCTGGTAAAAAACAAAACCATTCGTATTAATCCAAAATACCGTACAAGCCAGGTAGGGTGAATTGAGTCCGAAGCAGATTCGGACTTTTTTCTTTTTTATCGATAAATCTATGGTATAATACATAGCAGTGTGATAATAAAAAGGATTCAACGATGATATCATTGAAAAGGAAGGTTTTATTGTGATTAATGTGGTTAATTTAGAATTAAGTTATGGTGAACAGAAATTATTTGAAGATGTGCAGCTCCGGTTTTCTCCTGGAAACTGCTACGGAGTGATTGGTGCCAATGGTGCGGGTAAAAGTACGTTTTTACGAATTCTCTCCGGCGAGGTGGAGCCAAATACTGGTGACGTTCATATTTCTCCGGGGCTTCGAATGTCAGTTTTAAAGCAGGATCACTTCCAGTACGATCAAGTAGAAGTGTTGGAAACCGTTATTAGAGGAAATCAGCGCCTCTATGAGATTATGAAAGAAAAAGATGAGCTGTATGCCAAGGCGGATTTCTCGGATAAAGACGGAATGAAGGCTGCCGACTTGGAGGCGGAATTTTCAGAGCTTAATGGCTGGGAAGCAGAAGCAGAAGCCTCATCTCTCTTACAAGGTCTGGGAATTCCGACGGAATTGCATGGCAAAAAAATGGAAGCGTTGCAAGGTGCAGAAAAAGTGAAAGTTTTGTTGGCGCAGGCGCTGTTTGGCAATCCGGATATTTTAGTTCTGGATGAGCCTACCAATCACTTGGACATTCACTCCATTCGATGGCTGGAAGAGTTTCTTTTCAACTTTGAAGGCATCGTAATTTTTGTCTCCCATGACCGCTATTTCCTCAATAAAACCTGCACCCATATGGTGGACGTGGATTTTGGAAAGATTAAGATGTTCACAGGCAACTATGATTTCTGGTATGAATCCAGCCAGCTGGCGTCGCAGATGATGAAAGATCAGAACCGTAAGAAGGAAGAAAAAGTCAAGCAGCTACAGGACTTTATCGCCCGGTTCAGCGCCAATGCGTCTAAATCCCGTCAGGCAACCTCAAGGAAAAAAATTCTCGAAAAAATAACCCTGGACGATATTCAGCCTTCCACGCGCCGCTACCCCTACGTGGGCTTTAAGCCGGAGCGGGAAGTGGGCAAGGAGATCCTCACCGTAGAAGGCGTCTCAAAAACCATTGATGGCGAAAAACTGCTGAACAACGTCAATTTTATTCTAGGGAAAGACGATAAAATTGCCTTTGTGGGCGAAAATGAGCTGGCCAACACCACGTTGATGAAAATTCTGGCCGGTGAAATGGAGCCGGATGAAGGCAAAGTGAAATGGGGTATTACCATTACCACCTCATACCTGCCAAATGACAACGCCGCTTATTTCGATCAGGAAAACCTGAATCTGGTGGAATGGCTTCGCCAGTATTCAGAAGAAGAATCGGAAGTCTACCTGAGAGGCTTTTTGGGTAAAATGCTGTTTTCCGGCGAAGAAGCCCTCAAGAAAGTGAAAGTGCTTTCCGGTGGAGAGCGGGTCCGTTGCATGCTGTCCAGGATGCTGTTGGCTAACGCCAATGTGCTTCTGTTGGATCAGCCCACCAATCACTTGGATCTGGAGTCCATTACGGCCCTGAACAACGGGCTGAAAAACTTCTCCAGCAATGTGCTCTTTACCTCACATGATCATCAGTTTATTGAGACCATTGCCAACCGCATCATAGAAATCACTCCAGATGGAGCAAAGGATTATCGAAAAACCTACGATGAGTACCTGGATCTAAAAACAAAAACGTCCAAAAGTGCCTAAAGCAATCTTTGAGGACTGGAGGAATAAACGTGCAAATCGAACTGGGATATGCTTGCCTGAATACCAGTCTTTCCATCAGGATGAAAACTTTGCGGCTAAAGACGTATCAGGAAAAGCGTCATGCCTATATAAAAGAGCTGGTGATTCATAACCTGACCTATTTGATGGAATGCCTGAAATGGAATGAAGCGAATCAGGTCTCCTTTTTTCGGGTTTCCAGTGATTTGGTGCCTTTGGCCACGCATCATGAGATGAAATTTCGTTGGCAGCAGGATCCGGATATTCTTGCTAAGTGCCAAGAAATCAAGTACTTTGCTAACTGCCACGGTATGCGTCTGTCCATGCACCCGGGGCAGTACACTTTGCTGAATTCTCCCAAGGAAGAAATTTTAATGCGATCCATTGAAGACTTGGAATATCACCGTAAAATGGCAGAGCTTTTGGGCGTTACCGACCTCATTACCCATGTTGGCGGAGTATACGGAGACAAGGAGCAAGCCATTAATCGATGGGTAAAAGCCTACGAAAGGCTATCGACCGGAGTCAAAGAGCGGCTTCGGCTGGAAAATGATGAAAAAAGCTATACCATCCGGGAAGTGCTGGAAATATCTCAAAAGACCGGAATTCCGACTGTTCTGGATTTTCATCATCATCGCATTCTTCCTTCCATGGATACAAAAGAAGCATTGATGAAAGCTCTTGAAAGCTGGGAAGGAATTGGTGTCCCAAAAGTACACCTGTCTTCCGGACAAGCTTCCGAGCGAGATCCAAAACATCATGATTTGATTCAGTGGTTTGATTTTGCATGGGTATGCGAATATTTTCGGGCATTGCCGGAAAAACATCAAAAGATTTATCTGATGCTGGAAGCGAAGAAGAAAGAACAGGCCATTTTGCATCTGAGGAATAATCCAGACAACCCATGTTTAAAAAGTGTTTGATTCGCACTGAACAGGGTAAAAATATGCAACTAATAGAATGATGAACATCGATCACCCATAAGCTGTAACAATTTTTTTAAAAAAAAGCCTGCAGATGTTGATTGCACGCTTTCTTTTTTTAGGAAAAATTGATGTGTTCCATATCGATACATGTTATAATGACGGCAGAAAGGAGTTGTTTCTATGTTTCTTAAGCTCATTATGCTTTTTACGGTGATTCCAATCATCGAACTGATGCTTTTATTGCGCATCAATCAATATATCGGATTTGGATATACCATATTGCTGGTGTTTCTGACAGGGGTTGTCGGCGCCTTTTTGGCAAAACAACAGGGAAGAGGTATTTTGCATCGGATTAAACGCGATATGGCACAAGGTCAAATGCCGGGAGATGAACTGGTGAACGGTCTTTGTGTCCTCATCGGTGGAGCGCTTCTGCTGACACCTGGAATCATTACGGATATAGCTGGTTTTTCTCTTGTTATTCCGTCAACCAGGCATGCGTTAAAGCAGAGCATCAAAAGAAAAATGAAGCAAATGATTCGGGAAGGAACAGTCCATGTCCACTATCATAAAGACTTATAAGAAGCCATCAAATTCCCATATCGTTCATATCGAAGAAAAGCAGACGATTCATCCACCTGATTAGTTGGAACCATTTTAGAGTGAATATTTTGAACTTTGATTAAAACAAATATATCGGGTAAGTACATAATACAAGGATTTTAAACATTGAAGTGGACAAGTTTTAGGATTGATGTTTAAGAGGAGGTGTATCCTTGTATGAGAAAAAATGAAACGCTTCTTCATCCTAAATTGCTGATGGTATTGGTGTTGGTTCTGTTGTTTGCTCCATTGGCGGTTGGATGTGAGACCGAAGAAGAACCGGCGTTAGACGAAGCGGTAGATCCGGACCCGCCGATTGAAGATCCGGCGTTAGATGAAGAGATCGACCCGGAACTGGAAGAAGATCCGGACTATGATGACGTAGTAGACCCGGACCCGCCAATTGAAGATCCAGCCTTGGATGAAGAGGAAGAAAACTAAAAGGTTAAAATACTGGAAGGACAAGGGATTTAGATCCCTTGTCCATTTTTCTTTCTTAATGTTTCATGCAAATTGGGTAATGATACTGATAGACAGGATTCTTAGCTTCAGATGAAACTTTTGACGTGGTGAAAATTGATGGTTAGGGGGAAACGTGTTGAATAATTCATTTCGGGTCTATCAGGAACTGGTTAAACCACCTTTGTCTCCTCCCGGTTGGATCTTCGGACCGGTTTGGACTGTGTTATATGTGATGATGGGAATTGCCTGTTTTCGGGTCCTGTCCAATGGATTGGGCAGGCCTGAAGTCCAAAGAGCGGTTTTGGCATTTGCTATTCAGCTTGCACTGAATTTTCTGTGGCCCTACCTCTATTTTACATTAGGGCTTCGAGGTGTGGCGGCAATCGAAATTCTTGTGCTGTGGCTGGCTATTTTCATTTGCACCTGGCTCTTTTACCAAATTGATACACTGGCCGGTTGGCTGATGGTGCCCTACCTGCTATGGGTCACCTTTGCCACTTATTTGAATGTAGCCACCTGGTATTTGAATCGATAACGATGTCTTCAATTACCTCTCAGGATCGATGGAACATCCTGTTTATGTCACAGTATGCTTTGCGTTTTCCTTTTTAAGAAGAGGTTCTAAAGTAGATTCCAGTGAATTGTTGAGCCCTTTTGTGAAGGCCAGTTGGTAAATATTCAGGCCAGAAGCTCTGAAGTGCGCTGCACAAGCCATTAAATAGAGTTTCCACATGCGCGCAAATCGCTCGTCATAGGTTTGAACAACCCAGTCCCATTCTTTCAGATAATTTTCCAGCCAGTGGTCCAATGTTTTGGCATAATGCAGGCGGAGGCTTTCGGCATGAAGCAGATGAAAATCGTACTCCGGCAGTAGTGAAATCGTTTCCCGTAGCGAAGGAATGTATCCGCCTGGGAAAATATAACAACGAATCCAACTATTTACCGGTGCTTCACGTGGCCCCATAATACTGTGCAACAGCGACAAACCACCCGGCTTTAAAAGCTGTCGCACTTTTTTCATATACGTTGGGAGGTTTTCTTTTCCAACATGTTCAAACATTCCCACACTGACCACCTTATCAAAATGGGCATTTTCTTCTAAATCAAGGTAATTCAAAAGGCGAACGGTAACTTGACCCTCCAGACCGTAATCTTTAATACGCTTTTGGGTTGCTTCATACTGTTCTTCACTTAGGGTAACACCGGTAGCATGAACTCCATAGTCCCGTGCAGCACGAATCAATAACCAGCCCCATCCACTGCCAATGTCAAGCAGTTTCTCTCCTGGAATTAATTGTAGTTTTTTTAGGCAATGATCAATTTTTTGAATCTGGGCCTGATAGAGTGTGTTTTCCGGTTGTTTAAAGTACCCGCAGGAATAGCTCATGGTTTCGTCCAGCCATCGGGAAAAGAATTCGTTTCCAAGATCGTAATGATGCTGAATATTTTCTTTATGTTTTGAGCAATCATTGATTTGTCCAATGACTTCAGTAGCTTTGTTAAGGAAGCCCTCATCTTCCGGACGTGCTAAAAATCTATTTAGTATTAGTAAGCGAATCAGATCATCGAAGTTTCCTTCAAAATCAACAAGGCCATCCATATAGGCCTCTCCAAATACCATGACTGGGTCTGCCAGATCTTTCGAAACCGGTAGTGGCTGGTGGAAGGCAATCGTGAATGTGGGTGCCCCTTCATTATAGGTACATTCGTCTCCATCCCAAAATCGAACGGCAAAAGGGTGATGAAGTAAGGTTTTAAAGAATGCTTTCAGCAGGTTTTTTTTCATCAGAATTCTCCTTTGCATTAGTACTAAATTTAGCCATTATCTCTCGTATATACCCACGTGTCGTCTTAATACACTATTTTCCATCCGGTTCTTCCTCAAGGGTTTGCACAACCCGAATATGCTTGACCTCCGGATCTTCAGTACCTTGAATCCATAGACCAGCTTCCCGCTGGGTTTCAATGTAAAGCACCAGCTCTTCAGAAATAAGCTCGCCTGGGCAGAGGAGCGGAATACCCGGAGGGTACACCATAAGGAATTCTGCGCTGATTTTACCGATGCTTTCCCATAAGGGAAGCAAAAACGTATCGCAATGCATGGCTTCTCTAGGCGAGAGCTTTTGCGTCGGGATAGGCGGCATGATGACAATGTCTGTTCCGGATGACGAAGGAATCCGGTTATGACGATAGGATTGGCTGATGGAACCCAGTGCGTTGATCAAGGCATCGATTTGTTCCTGTGTGTTCCCGATGGAAAGGGTGCACAGCACATTATATAAATCCGATAACTCCGGCTGTATATGATATTCTCTGGACAAAAGACCTTCCAGCTGATGGCCGGATATTCCAAGATCCCGGCAGGTAATGGTTAACTTGGCCGGATCAAAACCATAAAAGCCTGGTTTTCCGTTGTTTTCTGATCCAAAGCAGCGAAAGCCGTCGATGGCATTGACCCGCTCCCGGGCCTGATGGGATAAGGATTGGATATTCTCCAGCAATTGAAACCCTTCTGTCATCATCTGACGGCGGGCCACGTCCAAAGAAGCCAGTAAAATATAAGATGGACTGGTGGTATGCAGCAGATTTAACGCTGCCTGGACTCTTCGGTGATCCACCCTTCCTTCCCTTACATGCAACATGGAGCTTTGGGTGAGGGAACCGATGATTTTATGGGTGCTCTGGGCACAGATATCCGCCCCTGCTTCCATGGCGGACATGGGAAGATCCTGATGAAAGGAAAGGTGTGGACCATGGGCTTCGTCAACCATGAGAGGGATGTCATGCTCATGAACCAGCGTTGCAATGGCTTCCAGATCTGCGGCAACACCGAAGTAGGTTGGATTAATGACGAATACCCCTCTGGCATCCGGATGCTCTTGCAGTGCTTTTTCAATGGTTTCAGGTGTTACATTCAGCGCCGTGCCGGTCATGGAATCAATCTCAGGCTGGATATAAACAGGGATAGCGCCAATAAGGGCCAGTCCTGTTGTCACAGATTTATGAACGTTTCTGGGAACGATGATTTTCTCGCCTTCCCTGAGCACACTGAGGATCATGGCGTGAAGCGCTCCGGAAGTTCCATGAACGCAAAAAAAAGTGTGATCTGCATGAAATGCGTCCGCTGCCAGTTTCTGAGCTTCAGCAATGGGGCCGGAGGGATGGTGCAGGCTGTCTACCTGCTCAAAAACCGTGACATCGATGGCCATGGCGTTGGTACCAATAAATTCGCGAAACTGCTGATCCATGCCGACTCCTTTTTTATGACCTGGCACGTGAAAAGGAATCGTCTCATTGTTAACGTAAGTTAAGAGCGCCTCAAACAGAGGTGCGTTTTGATGATTTAATTTGATCATTTCATTTATTCCTGCCCTTCGAAGATAAGGTATGACGTCTACAAAAACACTATAAACGTTTTTTGGTTTATGCGCAAATTTCTTATGCAACTTTTTAATAACACAAGCGTCTTTATGGGTAAGAATAAGGTAAAGTAAGAAATAGTGGATGAATGATAAAATCGAAAGGGAGTGTTTTAATTGAAAAAGAAAGCAAAAATCATGGCAGTTGTGTTGACGTTGATGCTGTTAACCAGCGTCATAACTGGTGTTCATGCCGACGAGGACATCCAGATTGTCTTTAACGGTGAGGAAATGAATTTTGATGTGACGCCGGTCATCGAATCCGGAAGGGTATTGGTTCCCTTTGCACATCTTTTTAGAATTCTGGGAGCGGAAGTGACCTGGAATGCAGAAGATCGTTCGGTCATCGGAGAAAAGGAAGGAATTAGCATTCATCTGGAGATTGACAGCCGGGAAGCGTTTGTGAATGGTGAAAGAGTGGAATTGGATGTTCCAGCACGGATTATCAGCGACCGGACCATGGTTCCACTGCGCTTTGCTTCGGAGAACATGGGAGCAACGGTGGAGTGGAATGGAGAAACAAGAACTGTCACCATCGTAACAGTGGAGGAGGATTTCCAAATACGACACCTTGATTTTGATAGAATTGATGCATTTGAAACGGAGATGTCAGAAGAACTGAGCAGCTGGTACGAGACATATCGAGAAACCGCCGGATTTCACACTTACCATGAAAATGGATGGATCTATGTGCTGGCAGCCGCCGGTGAAAAACCTACAGGAGGCTTTTCCCTGCGGGTATTAACGGTATCAGAAACCGCGACGGGAGAAATCTTTGTGGAAGCTGAGTTGGAAATACCAGCACCGGGGGATATGGTGACACAGGCCCTCACCTATCCACACAGTTTGATTCGATTTGAGGAAGCCAGGGATGTTTCCATTGATGGGAGCCTTCGTGAACTGACTCCGGACATGCAGGAAGTGACCCTGTATTTTATGGAAGTCACCGACACTGCATTCCTGGCAACGGCAGAAGGACGCCTCGTGCATCAGTCGGAAGTAACAGCGGAAAATCTGATGGAAGAGCTGATGAAGGGGCCGGAATCGGAGCATCTGAGCCGTGCCATTCCGGAAGAGGTAGAGCTTAGAGGGGTTTCCCTGTCAGAAGGCGTCGCCTATGTGGACTTATCCGCTGAGGTGATGGAAGTTCATCTTGGAGCCGAAGCCGAAGCTGTTTTGGTTCATTCCATTGTCTGGACACTGGTTCAGCTGCCAGAGGTGGACGCAGTTCAGATTTTGGTAGAAGGCGAAGTGGTGGAGACCATCGCCGGCCATGTTTCCATTGATCGACCCTTTGTGAGGGAGTAGGATAAGTGATGATTTAACAGTTCGAAAATTTATTATTGTCAAATGGAAAACGGTGTGCTATGATAACGTTGAAAACTGAATCGGAAGTAAACACTGGGAGAGTCGGTAAGGCCGACTGAGAGGAAGACCCGTTTAAAGTCTTCGATCCCTGTACCTGATCTGGGTAATACCAGCGTAGGAAAGTGCTTTACAGTGAGACAAACTATTTTTGTATCTCAGGAGCATTGCCTACGGGCAATGCTCCTTTTCAATGCCAGGAAACTTCCGAAAACAAACAGAATTAAGTATTGAAAACAAGGAGGAAGGAAAATGAATGTCCGAAAGTTAACCATCGCTTCACTACTAATTGCTCTGGGGGTGGTGACGGCCCATATGGTCTCCGTTCCAGTGGGAGTTGCAAAAGCATTTCCCATGCAACATGCCATTAATGTGGTTTCTGCCGTGACGCTGGGAACACCCCTGACTGTCGTTGTCGCCTTTGTGATTTCTCTTATTCGAAACATCTTGGGAACTGGATCGTTACTGGCTTTTCCAGGAAGTATTTTTGGAGCACTGCTTGCAGGCTTTTTCTTCAACAAAACAGGCAAGATGCATTTTTCCATTGCAGGAGAAGTTTTTGGCACTTCCTTCCTGGGAGCAATCGGAGCCTTTCCTGTCGCCAAGTATTTAATGGGCTTTGAAGGTGCAGTGCTTTTCTTTGTTTTACCTTTTGGCATCAGCTCATTTAGTGGCGCCATCATTGGATTTATGGTGCTCGGCGTACTTTATAAAAGCAATGCGACCAGGCAATTGCTGGAAGGGGAATCGCTTCAATGAAAAATCTACTAACCATTGCTGGCTCCGATAGTTCAGGTGGAGCTGGTATACAGGCAGACTTAAAAACCTTCAGCGCCCATGGAACCTTTGGCGTGAGTGTAATTACGGCTGTCACGGCTCAAAGCACCCGCGGAGTCTTTGGCGTGCAGGATATACAGCCGGAAATAATCCAAAAACAGCTGGAAGTTCTTTTCGACGACATTGAAGTTCATGGCATCAAAATTGGAATGGTTTCCAAAACGGAAACGATTCGAACCATCAGCCGTTTTTTGGAAAAACACCCGCAGATACCACTGGTGCTGGATCCGGTGATGGTTTCAAAAAGTGGCTGCCATCTCCTGGAGAAGGATGCTCAAAAAGCATTAATTGATCAACTGATTTCCTTGGCAACCGTGGTAACTCCCAAT
>SLLE01000038.1 GCA_007134225.1 Tindallia sp. | reverse complement strand
CTTTTATGTTCTCAAATTCTCCATAACGTTTAATCACAAGTTCCGGATAAAGCATCAGAAGATCTTCCAGCAGCTTATATCCAAGGGTTTCCACGTCCAGAATTTCATCTTTAATGGCACTTGTTTGTGCCAGTCGGATTCCAGTCAGCTCGTCTTCGAATTTTGGCCATAAAATACCCGGAGTATCCAGTAATTCAATGGTGGATTGGATGCGGATCCATTGTTTTCCTTTGGTAACGCCGGGTCGGTCCCCGGTTTTCGCTCGCTTTTTACCTGCTAAAAGGTTGATCAACGTAGACTTGCCAGCGTTGGGAACCCCCACTACCATTACCCTTACGGGACGTGGGATTCTTCCTCTTTTTTTCAACTGTTCTGATTTTTCCTGATACAACTTCTGTAATTGCTGCATTACTTTGGTGGCTGTCCTGTTTTCAATAGAGTTGATGGCCATGACAACTTTACCTTGTTCTGTAAAGAGTTTTAGCCACCTTTCAGTTATTTTTTCGTCGGCCAGGTCCGATTTGTTTAATAATACCAATCTTTTTTTCTGTCCAATAAGTTTTTCTATTTGTGGATTCTGACTGCTGGCCGGAACGCGTGCATCCAGAATTTCCACAACGATATCAACCAGTTTTAATTGCTCCTGAAGCAATTCCTGGGTCTTTTTCATATGACCGGGGTACCAGTTAATTTTCATTTACCATCACTTCCATCATTTAAAATAGTCTTACAGCTAGAAAGGGACTGTTAAACAGTCCCTTTCATTTACTTCTTTTCTTTAATTTTAAACGCTGCTTTACCAATACGCTTTCGAATATAATGAAGCTTTGCTCTTCTAACTTTTCCTCGCTTCACTACCTGAATTTTTTCAATCTTTGGGGAATGAACCGGGAACGTTCTTTCAACACCAACACCTGAAGCAATACGTCTCACGGTAAAGGTTTCACGGATTCCTCCGCCTTGTCTTTTGATGACAATGCCTTCAAAAACCTGAATTCGTTCTCTGGTACCTTCCTTTACTTTTACGTGTACTTTTACGGTATCACCTGTATTAAAAACCGCCAGATCCTTTTTCAGTTGAGCCGCTTCCATTGATCTGATTAATTCCATTGTTTGTGCCTCCTTCCTCTCAAGACGTTCATTTGCAGTTGATACCAGAGGAACGTCTGTAATAACGATGATATTATAGCATTTACATCAAATGATCGCAACTACATTTCTTCTTTTTCCAATGCTTCCTGAATCTTTTTCAGGCATTTTTTCTCATTTTTTTTCAGCTGCTTTTTTTCCAGCAGATCAGGTCGTTTCAGCCAGGTTTCTTTCAATGACTGACAACGTCGCCACTCATCAATTTTTGCATGATCACCGGATAATAGAACATCCGGAACGTTGTTCCCCCGGAATTCACGTGGCCGCGTATAGTGCGGATACTCCAGCAGACCATTGTAAAAAGATTCATCTTCATAACTCTCTTCCTGACTAAGCACACCGGGTAGCAAACGCACCACAGAGTCAATCATGACTGCCGCTGGCAATTCGCCTCCCGTCAATACATAATCTCCAATGGAAATCTCGTCGGTTACCAGTTCATCGATAACGCGCTGATCCACACCCTCATAATGGCCACACAGAAAGATTAATGCTTTTTCCTTGGACAGCTCTCTTGCCAGTTCCTGGTTAAAAACTTTCCCTTTTGGTGTACAATAGATGGTTCGAATTTTTTCATCTGACGTGATGTTTTTCAGTACAGCCTGATGCGCATCAATAATAGGCTGTGGAGTCATCACCATGCCACAGCCACCGCCAAAGGGGTAGTCGTCAACGCTGTTATGCTTACTGGCGGAAAAGTCCCGGATGTTAACAGCTTCGATGGCAACGGAGCCTTTGCTTTGAGCGCGTCCCAGAATGCTGTGATGAAAAATGGAGTCGAGCATTTTCGGAAACAAAGTCAATATTTTGATGATCATGTGATCATTCCTTCAATAGGATCAATGATAATGATTCCCTTTTCTGGAGAAATTTCGCGAACAAAGGCTTTGACGGCCGGAACCATATACTGTTGGGTTCCATCCGCCGATCGGATAATCAGGATATCACTGGCACCGGTAGGCATAACCTGCTCCACGGTACCAACAAAAGCGTCTTCAACATCATACACCTTTAATCCTACCAGATCCGCAATATAATGCTGGTCCTCCTCCAACGCTTTGCGTTGGGTTTCATCTGTATAAAGATACTTGCCTTTTAATTCCTCAGCTTGGCTCATCGTGTCAACACCCTCCAGAAACAACAGAATGTCCTTAGGGCGTATCGTAACATCACAGATCATGTGGCGTATTTCCGGTTCCATGGTATAAACCCATGCCAGTTCCAGAAAGCGTTCTGCGTCGTCTGCCAGGCACTTAACTTTTAAAGCGCCTCGCACACCGTGGGTATTGCTAACGACCCCTACTTTTAAAAATCGCATCCTTTGGCCTCCAGAATACCAGCCGTAATGGCGGGATTAAAGTATTTCCACGATTACTTTTCGGCTTTCTCCAGTTGAAGCGGCTTTTACCACTGTCCTTATTGCTTTCGCAATACGTCCCTGTTTACCAATGACTTTGCCCATATCTTCTGATGCCACCTTTAATTCAACAATAATGGATTGATTGCTTTCAATCTCTTTAACGTGAACCTGTTCAGGATGGTCTACAAGTGATTTTGCAATCAACTCTACTAAATAGCCCATGATTCCATCCTCCTTAGCACTCAAAACTATTCCAGAATTCCGTTCTTTTTGAACAGAATCCGAACCGTTTCAGTTGGTTTTGCACCATTACTCATCCACTTTTGAGCTTTTTCCTGATCAATTTTGATTTGCTTTGGATCTGAAATCGGGTTGTAATAACCAATCTCTTCAATAAATCTACCATCACGCGGCGCTCGGCTGTCGGCTACCACAATTCGGTAGAAGGGTTTTTTGTTAGCACCCATGCGCTTCATTCTGATTTTTACGGCCATGATTTTTCACCTCCTTCAAAGCATTTTTGGGGGATCCCTTTCCCTAAAAACCCGGGAAGGGTAATTTGAATTTACCGCCTTTTTTGGCACCTTTTTCCATATCGGTAAATTGCTTCATCATTTTTCGGGTTTGTTCAAACTGCTTTAACAGCTTATTAACTTGCTGAATGCTGGTGCCGCTGCCAGCTGCAATTCGCTTTCTTCTGCTGCCATTGATGACACCCGGGTTTGTACGTTCTTCACCGGTCATGGACTGGATAATGGCTTCGATGTAAACCAGTTCTTTCTCATCTACATCCAGGTTTTTAAGTTGTTTTCCACCGACACCGGGAATCATTTCCATAATATCCTTCATGGAGCCCATGTTTTTCATCTGTTGCAGCTGATCCAGGAAGTCGTCAAAGGTGAACTGCTGAGTTCTCATTTTCTTTTCCAGTTCCTGGGCTTTTTTGATATCCACACTACTTTGGGCTTTTTCAATGAGGCTCAGGACATCGCCCATTCCCAGGATTCTGGAAGCCATCCGGTCCGGATGAAAGGCTTCAAACTCATCAATCTTCTCACCCATACCCACAAACTTAATGGGTTTTTGCGTTACAGCTCGGACAGAAAGGGCGGCACCCCCACGGGTATCCCCGTCCAGCTTGGTGAGGATAACGCCATCAATGCCCACTTTATCACTAAAAGATTCGGCCACATTCACCGCATCCTGTCCTGTCATGGAATCCACCACCAGCAGTATTTCCTGAGGTTTAACAGCTTTTTTAATGTTCTGGAGCTCATCCATCAAGTTGTTGTCTATATGCAAACGTCCAGCGGTATCAATGATGACCAGATCGTGCCCATTCTTCTTAGCTTCTTCAATGCCGGCCTTGGCAATATTCACCGGATCCATCTGAGTACCCATGCTGAAAACCGGAACGTCAATCTTGGATCCGACGGTTTTTAACTGTTCAATGGCGGCGGGCCGGTATACATCCGCTGCCACCAGCAAAGGTTTTTTCTGTTGTTTTTTTAGTAGATTGGCCAGCTTTCCACAGGAAGTGGTTTTTCCAGAACCCTGCAGACCGACCATCATGTAGATGGTTGGGGGCGAGGAAGAAAACGTCACCTTGCTCTGGGTGCTTCCCATGAGAGCAGTCATTTCTTCATTAACGATTTTAATAACCTGTTGACCCGGCGTTAGACTTTCCAGTACTTCATCGCCAACAGCCCGTTCCTTCACCCGATTGATAAAATCCTTCACGACTTTAAAGTTAACATCTGCTTCCAGCAGTGCCAACTTAACTTCCCGCATGGCTTCTTTTACATCAGCTTCCGTCAGCTTGCCTTTGCCTTTTAACTTATCAAAGGTATTCTGTAGTTTTTCCGCTAATCCTTCAAAGAGCATTGGATCACCCCTTTATTGAGTACTCGTCTCTTTCTAAACGTTTCAACAACTGGTAGATTTCATCAAAAGAATTCGTGGTTTCCTCGTTCTTCATTTTTATCAGATGTTTCTTCCGAAAATCCGCCATTCTTTCTTCCATGGTTTCTATGAGCTGCTGCTGTTGAGTATGTTTCTCCAGCAATTTCATTTTTGTTTCGTATTTTTCCAAGGTGCTTTCTGTCCGCTTCAGATGATCGTAAACCGCTTGCCGAGAAATGGATAAAGCTTGTGCAATTTCCGCCAGGGAAAAATCTTGTTGATAATATAAATCCATCATTGATTGCTGCTTTTCTGTTAAAAGCACCTGATAAAAATCATAGAGAAGTACCATTCGCATGTTCTTTTCATACATCATATCACCTGCTTCTCTTTACTGTAAAGGTCATTTGCTTTACATCACTATTGCAGTATACAAAAAACATGAGTGAAAGTCAATGCTTCCATTCATTTTTTTTATAATATTTTATTGATCCAACATGGCAGAAACAAAGGCTTCCGGGTCAAAAGGCTGCAGATCGTCAATTTGTTCTCCGACGCCGACGAATTTCACCGGAACCCCCAGCGTCTGAGCAATGGGAATAATAATTCCACCTCGGGCTGTTCCATCCAGCTTCGTTAAGACAATCCCTGTAAGAGGAGCCACTTCCCCAAAAGTCTTTGCCTGTTGAATGGCATTTTGACCCGTAGTGGCGTCCAGTACCAGCAGCACTTCCTTCCTGGCTTCCGGATACTCCCGATCCAGGATACGGAATATTTTCCCCAACTCATTCATCAAATTTTTCTTGTTATGGAGCCTTCCAGCCGTATCACAAATTAAAACCTGATTATCTTTCGCTTTAGCGGAATGAATGGCATCATAAATAACCGCTGCCGGATCGGAGCCTTCCTGATGACGAATCACAGGCGCATTGGATCGCTGCCCCCAGATTTCCAGCTGATCAATGGCTCCTGCCCGGAAGGTATCGCCGGCAGCCAGCATGACTCGTTTTCCTTGTTTTTGACAATAGGCTGCCAGCTTACCGATGGTAGTTGTTTTGCCCACACCATTGACGCCCACCACCAAAATAACCGTCGGATTCTGGTCCAGATTCAGTTGATGCCCTGCTTCTTCCACTGTCAACAGCTGTACCAAAACATCCTTTAATAACACCTTCACTTCTGAGGCATCTTCCAGTCGATGATCCCGAACCTTTTTCTGCAGATGGTCCATGGCCTTCATCGTGGCGTCATAACCTACATCCGCCATAATCAGCAGTTCTTCCAGTTCTTCAAACAACTCATCGTCGATTTTGCCATAACCCATTAGAAGACTGTCCAGTTTTCCTGTAAAGTCTTTGGTGGTTTTATTGAGCCCTTCCTTTAGCCGCTGAAAGAAGCCCTTAGACTCCGTTTCCTGCTGTTCACTTTTATCATTGTCCCATCCGTTAAAAAACATTGATTATCTCCTTCCTGTCGCTTATCCGGCAATCATACTTTCATCCAGATCTGCCAATTTTAAGCGCAGTAGTTTTGAAATTCCTTTTTCTTCCATGGTAATGCCGTAAAGCGAGTCTACCCGTTCCATGGTCTGCTTTTTATGGGTCACAACCACAAACTGAATATCCTGGGATAGATCCACAAGAAAATCGGCAAAGCGTCCTACATTAGAATCGTCCAGCGCAGCTTCGATCTCATCCAGAACGCAAAACGGAGATGGCTTCACCAGCAAAATTCCAAAAAGCAAGGAGATGGCTGTCATTGCCTTTTCCCCGCCAGATAAAAGAGAAAGATGCTGAAATTTTTTTCCCGGAGGTTGTGCCACGATGTCCACACCAGAATAAAGAACACGGTCCGGCTGTTGTAAAACCAGTTCTGCCGTGCCACCGTTAAAGAGTTGCTGGAATACCTTTTGAAAGGAAGCTTTAATTTTTTTGAATTGTGCTTCAAACTGTTGCACCATCTTCGCTTCCAACTCTTCAATAATCTGTCTTAGCGAATCTCTGGCATCTTCCATATCCTGTTTCTGAGCCGCAAGAAAATGATGCCGCTCTTTAACCCGACGATATTCTTCAATGGCACCTACATGAACTTCGCCTAAGAAGTGCATCTCTTCCTTCAACGTTTTTAGGGAATACGAGTTGATCGAAGGCACTGGAGGTGTCTCAATTCTTTCTTGCGCCTCCTGCAGGCTGTTCATATGAAAAAGGGCCAGTTTTTCCATGGATTGTTCCAATTGCCATTCCTGTCTGGAAATTTTCATCTGCATTTGAGTATGTTGATTTCTGGCGGTTTCCTCTCTCTTACGTAAGGTCTCCAGTTCCCGAATCAGACTGCGGTGCAGCTGCCTGGCGCTTTCTTCTTCTTGCTGCAGCTTTTCAGCTGTTTCTTTTTGAGCTTGAAGCTGCTCCTCCAGATGTTTTTGCTCTTCTGTCAATCGATCCAATTGATCTGACGCGTGCTGTTGATCCTTCAACGACTGCTTTTTTTGCTGATTTAACTGATCAATTCGAAGATGATAATGCTTCATCTGAGATTCCTGTTCTTTTTTTTCCTTCTGAACAGACTGGCTCTTTTCCCGCAATTCCGCCACTTGGACCCGAAGATCCGTATCCTTAGACTGTAGTGTTTCCAGCTCTTTTTCTTCCGCTTTCAGAAGTTGAATTTCATTTTCTACTTCCCATCGTTCGGATTCTATTTTCGTTTCAGTTTCTTTCATATTGGTCAGAATTTTTTCTTCTTCTGTATTAAGGTATTCATGGTTTTTTTTCAGGTCTGCTTCTTCGGATTTAAGTCGCTGTTCAGATCGTTCCAGCTCTTTCAAGGTATTTTTTACACTGTCCAAAGAACTTTCAATGCGAATTTCCTTTTTTTCCAATTCCTCCAGTTGAGAACGCCATTCCTCCAGCAATGCTTTAGACTGGGCAACCTGTTTTTCGGCGGCTTCCAGTTTTTTGGATCCATTGTTAACCGTTTCCTGAAGCTGATGCATTTGATGACCGATCTCTTCGATCTCTCTCTTTCGAATCAGCAAACCATCCCGTTGTTTGGAATTGCTACCACCCGTCATAGAGCCTCCCGGCATGATGAGTTCTCCCTCCAGCGTGGCAATTTTAATCTGCTGTCGAAATCGCCGGCTGATCTGCATACCGGCTTCCAAATGCTCCGCAATGATAACCCTCCCTAAAAGGTTGGAGAAAACCGCTTCATAGGGTGTCGGATAACGGACCAGATCCAGTGCACAGGTGGCTTCGGAAAAGTCAGCCAAGATGTTGTTTTCATGTTGGTTAAGTTTGCGTGGCTTTACAGTTTTTATTGGCAGTATCGTCACGCGTCCTTGATGGGTTTTTCGCAAAAAATCGATAAGATTTTTTGCCTGATAATCATGGTCCGTCACCAGAAATTGGAGTGCCTGTCCCAGTGCGGTCTCTACGGCCACTTCGTATCCTTGGGGAACGCGCAATAAGTCGGCAACGACACCGTGAAAACCATCAGAAAGTTTCGGTTGTTCCTCTACGGCTTTCAACACATTTTTTACACCTTGCTGAAAACCTTCATAATTTTTCTCCATATTGATCAATACATTTTTTTGATGGGTCATCCGCTGCATATCTTGATTTAACAGATCTAGCTCCTGTCGAATCGCTTTCAGTTCCTGCTGATACCCGCCAAGCAATTCTGTCTCATCACGAATCTTTTCTTTCAGTTGCCTGTTCTGATCCTTACATTTTTGTTTTTCCTCCTGTTTTTCCAGCTGTATTTGTTGCTGGATTTCAAGAGAGGCCTGCTTATCCTCCAATTCTTTTTGGAGAGTCGACCAACGCTGATTGGTAGTTTCTTTCAATGTATGGATGCGCTCATACTGATTTTGGTATCCGTTTAACTCATTCAAACCCTCTACAATTCCGGTTTTGCTCTCTTCCAACTTATCCCTGTTCTCTTCCACCCGATTTTTTTGATTCGCTAACAGATCCTGACCCTTTCGAAGCTCATCTTCTTTATCCTTCTGGGCTTTGGCAGCGGATAAAACTTTTTCTTCCAGGACAGTCAATCGCGTTTTCGACATCTGAAATGATTCCTGCTGTTCTTCCATGGCTTTTTTCAGGTTCTTGATTTGCTGTTGCTGATGCCGGATTTGCTGTGTCTGTATTTGGTTTTGAAGGCGATTTTCATCCAGTTCTGATTTTTTTGTATCCAGCAAATTTCTGGATTCGTTGATAGATGCCCGTAAAGACTCCAGCTTTGCTTCTTCAGCTTTTGAGGAATCTTGCAGCGCTTCTCCCTGTTCTTTGAGTTGGTCCATTTCTTTCTGAAAACCATTCAGACTCTGTTGTTTTTCCTGAATTCCCTGTTTTTGTTTTTCAACGCTGTTCAGCAATTCGGAAATTTCCAGGTAATCTACCTTTTCTTTTAGTTCCAGGTAGGCTTCTGCCTTGGATGCCTGTCTAGACAAGGGTCCCATATGCTGATCCAGCTCGATTAAAATATCCTTAATGCGAAGCAGGTTGTCCTCTGTTTTTTCAATTTTTTTCTCTGCTTCTTCCTTACGAGTACGATATTTAACGATGCCGGCGGCTTCATCAAATAAAAGCCTCCGATCCTCACCTTTCTGGCTCAGAATTTCATCAATACGCCCCTGACTAATCATGGAATACCCTTCCTTGCCAATTCCGGTATCCATTAATAATTCCTTCACGTCTTTACGTCTGCAGGGACTTCCATTGATTAAATACTCGCCTTCTCCAGAACGATAAACCCTTCTGGTCAAACAAACTTCTTCATAGGACAGTGGTAGTCGTTGGCTGGCATTGTCAAAAACAATAGAAACCTCCGCCATACCCTGAGGTTTTTTTTGATCCGTTCCGGAAAAAATAATGTCTTCCATTTTATGTCCACGAAGGTTACGGGCACTTTGCTCCCCCAAAACCCAGCGAATGGCTTCTGTGACATTGCTTTTGCCGCACCCGTTAGGACCAACCACACCGGTAACGCCTTTTTCAAATTGAAGGTCCACTCGATGTGCAAATGATTTAAACCCTTTAATTTCCAATCTTTTTAAATGCATCAGGGTTCTTCCTCTCTAGAACAATTGTTCAATGGCTGCTTTGGCCGCATTCTGTTCCGCTTCTTTTTTATTTTTGCCGGTACCGTGACCAAGCGCTCGGTCGTCTGCTTTTACTTCGATGAAGAAAATCTTGCTGTGATCCGGTCCTTCCTCACGTACCACGACATATTCCATTCGGCCGTTTCCTGAACTTTGGATCAGCTCCTGCAACTGGGTTTTATAGTCTTTCATCAAATTTCCTCTGGCGGCCATATCGATGATATCTTTAAAATGGTTCAATACAAACCTATTTGCTTCTTCGTAGCTGCTGTCAATATAAATAGCAGCAATTAATGCTTCCATGGCATCTGCCAAAATAGATTCCCTGCTACGACCACCGCTGGACTCCTCTCCCTTGCCCAGCAGTAAATGATCACCCAGGTACAGGGAGCGTGCCTTTTGCGCTAAAGATGCTTCACATACCACATTGGCTCGGACTTTCGTCAGTTCCCCTTCTGGCAGCTTTTGATAGGACTTGAATATAAACTGACTGATGATGAG
The DNA here is from genome assembly GCA_007134225.1 of Tindallia sp. Classification (GTDB taxonomy): domain Bacteria; phylum Bacillota; class Clostridia; order Peptostreptococcales; family Tindalliaceae; genus Tindallia. Next base: position 64,907 of record SLLE01000038.1, on the reverse strand, counting down.
GCTGAGAACAGAATCACCCAGAAATTCCAGTCGTTCGTTATTGGCGATGCGCTTATGTTTCCATTCGTTAGCAAAGGAGCTGTGTGTCAGAGCTTCCATCAGAAGACGCTGATCCTGAAAATGATAGTTGATTCGTTTTTGCAGATCTTCGATCGTGTTTTTCCAGTGCACTAGTGTCTTCATGATTCGTCACCTGCTGGATGATCATCCGAATATTCTTCTGAGTTAGGTTTCTCAGCTATTCTTATTTCGTCGATTCGATGGACAATCTTGTTAGTGAGATCGGCTTCATATGATATTTTAGCCTGCTTCATGGCGTTTTTAATGGCTTTGGCATTGGAACTGCCGTGAGCCTTGATTAACAATCCATTAACACCAAGAAAGGGAACGCCGCCATGCTCGGTGTAATCAAACTGCTTTTTAAAAGACTTTAAAGCCGGTTTTATCATTAAACCACCCAGTTTACTTTTCCAGTCTGATAGAATGGCCGCTTTTAGACTGTCAGAAAAGGTATGTGCCACGCCTTCAAAAAGTTTTAAGATGATATTGCCTGTAAAACCATCACACACAATAACATCGGCGGTTCCTGCCGGTATGTCCCTGGCTTCGACATTTCCCTGGAATGGCAGATCAGAGTTTTTAAGCAGAGTGTAGCTTTCCTTTACCAGCTCATTGCCTTTACCTTCTTCTATGCCCACATTGGCCAGGCATACCTTTGGCACTTCCTTGCCGGCAATGGCTTCCATGTAGAGGCTTCCCATCAGGGCAAATTCATATAAATGCTGCGGTTTACAATCCGCATTGGCACCGGCATCAATCAATAGCGAAATACCCTTTGGAGTTGGGAATGGTACCGCCAATGCAGGGCGTGCAATCCCTTTGATCCGGCCGATGATAAAAAGACCTCCTGCCAACAATGCTCCGGTGTTTCCGGCGGAGATGATGGCATCTGCTTTTCCATCTTTCACCATTTGCATGGCAACCACCAGTGACGAATTTTTCTTTTTCCGCAAAGCCGTTGATGGTTTGTCACTATTCTCAATGATTTCTGGACAATGGACAACGGTAATACGATCACCTTTATAGTGCAGGTTTTCCATTTCCTGACGGATCTGTTTTTCATCACCAGTCAGAATGACGTCTAAATGAAACGCATGAACCGCTTCCACGGCACCGGCAACCGTAACGGACGGACCGAAATCGCCGCCCATGGCGTCTAATGCTATTTTCATCTTGTCTCCTCCTCCTGCTCGTCCAGTGTCACCAGGATGAACTTGCCTCTGAAAACCTGTTCCTGATTAGCATAGGTCATGACGTGAACAAAATGTTTGTTGTTTCTCACACGTACCACTTCCGCCTTGGCAACCAGTTTTGTTCCGGCATTCACCGGCTGGATGTATTTTATATTCGAAACTCCTGTCAGGGCTTTATTGGCGTCGATCACAGCCATAGCCAGGGATTCTGCCTGGGAAAAAATATGATGGCCGCGCACCAGCCTGGTTTTTTTAAAGGCCATGTCCCGATTAGTTTCCAGAATAGAAATACCGCCTTTTCCAAGGGTCAGGTCTATCAGTTCGCCCACTATCTCAGCCCCGACCATGCTTTTTACCTTTTCATAATTATTTGCCGCCACGGATTTAAGTCTTTCTCTCAGCTCGGGAATCCCCATTTCAAGCCGATCCAGCCGAATGGTCTGAATGCTGACATTGAAACGCTCCGACAAATCCTCATCCGTTAAAAACGGGTCTTCCGTAATCAACCGATCTAATAGCAGCTGTCGTTCCTTTTTCGTCCGCTTTTTTATTTCCGTCATGGTTTCACCTCATTGTCTATTAGCACCAGATACTAGCATCAGTATACCTGAGAAATCTTCCACAGGCAAGGATGAACGCAGCAAATAAAAAAGCGGCAATGCCTAAGTGCATTGCCGTCAGTTTCATTACTTTGTTTCGATTACTTCTTTGCCTTTGTAGTATCCGCACTCTGAACAAACGTGATGTGGGAGCTTTGGCTCATGACATTGCGGACATTCCTGAACGGAAGGAGCCGTGTATTTTGAGTTTGATGCTCTTCTGGAATCACGATCGGATTTTGATGTTTTTCGCTTTGGTACTGGCATGGTGACACCTCCTTACTCTTCCTGATACCAGTCTTTCAGTTTGGCAAGCCTTGGGTCCGTTTCCGGTTCTGCAGTCGCTTCCTCACATAGGCAGCTTTCACCGTTTAATGGCTTACCGCATTGACTGCAGATTCCACGGCATTTTTCATCGCAAACCATTTTAATAGGAATTTCCAAAAGAATCTGTTCATAGACAATGTTATCCAGATCCAGCTGCTCCTTTTCATAATAGAGCACATCTTCTTCCAGGTCGTCCTCTGATGGTTCTTCCCGCAGTTTTTGAGAAATCAACTGAAAGCTTTTGCTAATCGTTTTTTCCTGACGGATTGGTTCCAGGCATCTGGCACATTTCATTTCCACGGAAAACGCGATTTGCAGATCCAGGAAAAGAGTATCCTGTACTTTATAAAATCGGGTTTTTACCTCTGCCGGTTCGTCAAAGACGACAGGATCACCATAGTAATTCTGATCCGGCATTTCATAGGAGAATTGATGCTCGTAGGAACGCTGATCACTTTTGAAAACAAATGATAATTGAAACATACAACAACCGCCTTCTTTATCAACAGAAGAATTATATGGCGAAGACATGATTTTGTCAAGCATTATTACTAGAATTCATTATACCAGTGATTTTGTCTCCCGCGCAATCATTAATTCTTCATTAGTGGGCATCAGCACAATTTTCACCTTCGAATCATCTGTACTTATAATGGCTTCAATGCCTCTTGTGCCATCGTTTTTGCTGTCATCAATAGTGGCACCCATGAAACCAAGCGTTTCACAAATTTTTCTTCTGGCTACATCCGAATTTTCACCCAAACCGGCTGTGAAGACAATGGCATCCAGACCGCCCATTTCAGCTGCAAAGGCACCGATATATTTTGTTACTTTCTTGTAGAAGATTTCCAATGCTATTCTAGCTCTTTCATTACCCTGATCGGAGGCTTCTTCCAAATCACGGAAGTCACTGCTGATACCGGAGATTCCAAGAACGCCGGATTTTTTATTCATGACATTATTCACATCATCAATGGACATGCTTTCTTTATCCATTATATAGGAAATGATGGCAGGATCAATGTCACCACAACGGGTTCCCATGACCAAACCTTCCAGCGGCGTAAAGCCCATGGTGGTATCCAGGGATTTTCCGTTTTGTACTGCAGTCATGCTGGCACCGTTGCCCAGGTGGCATGTGACGACATTAAGCTCTTCAAGTGGCTTTCCAAGTAATTCTGCTGCTTTAAGGGCAACATATTTGTGAGAAGTTCCATGAAAACCGTATCGTCTGATTTTGTATTTTTCATAGTATTCATATGGTAGTGCATACAAATAGGAAGATGGTGGCATGGATTGATGAAAAGCAGTATCAAAAACGCCAACCATTGGAGTCTTGGGCATAATTTCCTGGCAGGCATAAATACCCATCAAATTCGGCGGGTTATGCAAAGGTGCCAGTTCCGAGCATTCTTCCAATGCATCGATGACTTCCTTGGTAATCATAACAGAACCGGAAAACTTTTCGCCTCCGTGAACCACCCGGTGTCCAACTGCTTTAATTTCGTCCATCGAGTTTAAAACACCATGATTGCTGTCCAGTAAGGCATCAACTAATACTTTGATAGCATCCTTATGGTCTTTCAGCTCTGTTTCAATTACCTCTTTTTCTCCATTGGCTGTTTCATGTTTTACAAAGGAACCTTCCAGACCAATTCTTTCTGCAATTCCTTTTGCCAGTAGTTCTTCCGTTTCCATGTTGATGATTTGATACTTCAATGACGAACTGCCACAGTTTAAAACGAGTACTTTCATCAATAAAACCTCCCACAATTTTTTTATATTGAATTAAACAATCGTAAATGCTAACGTTTCAATCATAATAAAAAAAAGAAATAATTTCAAGTTTTTGCAGGGTAAATTATGAAATTATGATAAAATATGAACATAGTTTTACTCATTCCACAAAATTTAAAGGATTGAAAAAAATGCGTGTTGTTGGTTTAGTTACTGAATACAATCCGTTTCACAACGGCCATTTATATCACCTGAACAAGTCAAAGGAATTGACAGGGGCCACTCACAGTGTCGCTGTCATGAGCGGTCACTTTTTGCAGCGCGGTGAACCGGCCCTATTGGACAAATGGTCTCGTGCAGAAATGGCTGTATCATGCGGCGTTGACCTTGTGGTGGAACTGCCGGTGGTCTATTCCTGTGCCACGGCAGACCAGTTTGCCAGAGGAAGCGTGTCTTTACTTGATCGAATGGGGATCGTGAATGCCCTCAGTTTCGGCAGTGAATCAGGTGAAGTTGAATTGTTCCGGGAAATTGGGTATTTACTCGCAAATCCACCAAAAGAAATGGAGTTAAAACTTCGTGAACACCTTAATAAAGGCTTTTCTTTTGCCCGATCACAGCAATTAGCGCTGCAGGAATGTTGTGATTCTTCTGAAATGAGGCTGTTCTTTCAACAACCTAATAACATACTGGGCATGCTGTACGTAAAACACCTTTTTCTTTGCGGTTCTTCCATTCAACCCCATACCATTCAACGCATTGGTGCCGGTTATCACTCTGTGGAACTGCAGCAAATCAGCTCTGCCACCGGTATCCGTCAGCATATTGAATCGGGAGGTTCTTTGCAGGCGTTGAAAGAAACCATGCCGGAATCAAGTTTTCGTGTTCTGGAGAACTATCGGAATGAAAATAAAAAATTCGTTATGACAGATGATTTTGCTCAGGGACTGATGATGCTCTTAAAACGCATGACCGTGGACGAGTTTAAGCAAGTGACGGATGTGACGGAAGGATTGGAAAACCGATTATGGGAATGTGCTCATCAAGTGCATCACTGGAAGGATTTTAGCCATTGCGTTAAGTCCAAAAGATATCCATATACCCGCGTCCAACGGATGCTGATGCACATCCTTCTTAATATAAAAAAACCGGATACCACCTTCTGGTACCAGCAGGGACATCCGGAGTACCTTCGTATTCTTGCCTTTAATCAACTTGGGAGGGAACTAATAAACCTTTGCAAAAAGGAATCCAGCGTTCCAATCATAACCAAAACAGCTCATTATCAACCGGCTACACAGCGTGCATCCGATCAATTGGAACTGGATTTTCGTGGGACAGATCTCCATGAACTGGCAACCGGTTCTTCAAAAGCAACAAAAGGCAGGTCTGACTATTTGAAAAGTCCCACATACCTGCCTTGATCCTTGAATTCCTTTTTTTATTATGAATTTGAATTCATCTGCTTTAATTCTTTTCGGTTTTCTGTAATGATTTCAAGCATTTCACGGGCTGTTTCTTCTGCATCCTGCAGCAACTCATCCGTGTACTCCCTGGCACTTTGCTTCATATCCCCAGAAGCTTGCTGAGCCTGCTGGATAATTTCTTCAGCTCTCATTTTGGCCAACCGAACAATTTCATCCTCTTCCACAAGGGTTTCCGCATGTTTACGGGCTTCTTCAATGGTTTGTTCTCCTTCCATCTGGGCTTCCTGCAAAATACGCTGCCGTTCTTCCTTGATCCATTGCGCCTGTTTCATTTCATCCGGCAAATGAATCCGCACTTCTTTGATTATTTCAAGCAGTTCTCCTTTATCAACCATAACACGGTTGGCAAAAGGGATGGTTGATCCACTTTCAACAATATCTTCTAATTCTTCAAGCAGTTGCAATACATCCAACACAATCCCTCCCTGAATATCATTTTTGGTTACAATGCTGAATAACTTCCGCTTCAATGGACTCCGGCACCAATTCTTTGATACAGCCACCAAGTTTGGCCACTTCTTTTACCACGCTGGAACTTAAGTAAGAATACTGGCTCTGCGTCATTAAAAACATGGTTTCTATTTCATTGTTCAGTTTTCGGTTCATGAGTGCCATCTGAAACTCATACTCAAAATCCGAAACAGCCCGAAGACCTTTAATAATTACCTTTGCCTGCTTTTGTCGTGCAAAATCCACCAAGAGGCCGGAATAAGACTCCACCGTAACATTCGGTATGTCTCCGGTCACCTTTTCAATGAACTCCACCCGCTTCTGAAGTGAAAATATGGGCTTTTTGGAACTGTTGGACATTACTGTTACAACCAAACGATCATAAATGGTGGCGGCACGCTGAATAATGTCCAGATGCCCGTTGGTAATGGGATCAAAACTGCCCGGATAGATTGCAGTTATCATTTACATTTCTTCCTTCCTGTAGTAGGAGATCATAATATCGCCATACTTTTTTTGTTTAAAGCGAAGGAATATACCTGCTTTTTCAGGCAAAATCTCTGACTTTCCATGTTCTGCTACTATGATACCATTTTTTCTCATTATATCATATTGGGACAACAATTCTATCGTAGATTCAGTCAATTGTTTTTGGTAGGGAGGGTCCATAAAAACCAGATCTGCCTTAATTCCTTGCTGATAAATCCATCGAATACCTTCGGTCACTTCTTTTTGAAAAATAGTGGCATTTTCTGTCAGCTTTGTTTTATGAAGATTTTCCTGAATGCATCGCACATGATCTGCGAACCATTCTACAAAATACGAATGTGATGCTCCCCGAGACAAACATTCAATACCCAGACTTCCGGAACCGGCAAATAGGTCCACCACAATGCTGGAAGGAATCCTTTGTTGAATGCTGCTGAAAATCCCTTCTTTCACCCGATCCGTCGTTGGTCGGACTGTTTCCCCTTTGGGGGCTCTTAATGGGTGCCCCTTGGCATTCCCTGCTATGACGCGCATGAATCGGCTCCTTTATTCCAGTGAGAATATATAATAGTATAGCGGCTGGCCACCTTCGTACAATTCCACTTCCAGATCCGGGTAGGCAGTCTCTAATAATTTCTGGAGTTTTTTCGCATCTTCCGGCTCCACATCTTCTCCGTAATAAATGGTCAGGAGTTCGTCCTCTTCTGATACCATCTGTTCGATCAGTTCGGAAGCCACCTTCTGAAGGTCCTTTCCGGCAGAACGAATTTCTTGATTGCTGAGGCCTATCAGTTCATCCTTTATAATGGTGATCTCTTTAAAGCTGGTATCCCGAACCGCGTAGGTCACTTGGCCGGTTTTCACTTCTTTGATGACTTTTGTCATGGCCTTTGCATTCTCTTCCGCATCTTCCTCCGGATTAAAAGCCAGAATTGCAGCAATTCCCTGAGGGATGGTCTTTGTCGGAATAACGGTCACCTTTTTATCAGTAATGTCCCTGGCCTGGTTCGCCGCCATGATGATATTGCTGTTGTTTGGCATAATCAGGACATGCTCTGCATTTATTTTTTCGATGGCCTTCAGAAAATCTTCTGTGCTGGGATTCATGGTCTGACCACCCTCTATGATGACGTCCACGTTAAAATCTTTCATAATTCGCGAGAGACCATCTCCCATGGCTACGGTGATCATACCATAGGGTTTTGGAGGTTTCTGCTCTTCTTTTGGCATGTTTTCAAAAACCTGATGCCGGTGTTGACGCCGCATATTGTCAATTTTAATATCACTCAGACTGCCCAGTTTCATGGCTTCTTCCATCACTTTTCCGGGATGATTGGTATGGATATGTACTTTTACTACCTGCTCGTTTCCTACCACCAGCAAGGAATCTCCCTTTGAACTGATTGTTTCCCGAAAAGATTCTGGATTAACATTTTCTGCGTGAATAATAAATTCAGTACAATAACCAAACTCCAGATTCTCAGGGTCAATATCTTTATAATGTTCATGTCCTTCGTGACCGGTCCGAAGGGGTACTTCGTCTGTTTTCGCTTCAAAAACTTCACCTGTGAGGCCCTGCAAGGCTCCTTCCATAATGGCTACCAAGCCTTTACCGCCGGAATCCACCACCCCGGCATCTTTAAGGACCTTTAGCAGTTCCGGTGTTCTTTCCAGAGATTCGTTGGCTTTCCGGATCACACATTTCAGAAACTGACCAATGTCCTGTTCAGTTTCCGCCAGCAGCAAAGCAGCATCCGCACTTTCCCGGGCAACGGTTAGTATGGTTCCTTCAGTTGGTTTCATAACTGCCTTATAGGCCGTATCCGATGCACTTTTCATGGCCAAAGCTATTTCTCTTGCGGTCACCAGCTTTTTATTCCTGAGGCCCTTGGCAAATCCTCGGAAAAGTTGAGACAGAATAACACCGGAGTTACCCCGAGCTCCCATCAAAGAACCGTTGGCCACAGCATCTGCCAACTCAAAAAGATCTTCACTTTCTTCTTTTTGCATTTCTTTTAATGCGGATTCCAAAGTTAAAGACATATTGGTACCGGTATCACCATCAGGGACTGGAAAAACATTCAGTTCATTGATCAGTTCCTGCTGATCCAACAGTACCTGCCTGGCTGCTATCATCATATTTTTATAGAGTTTGCCATCCATTGTCTGCGTTTTCAAAACTGGACCTCCTTAAGTTACTTGTGCACACGCACACCCTGAATGTTGATATTGACCTTCTTCACACTCATTCCTGTCAGGGTTTCGATATTGTATTTTACTTTTTCGATGATATTGTTTGCTACAACGGAAATACGGGTACCGAATTCGATGATAACAAATAAATCGATCTGAATTTCGTTTTCATTGGTATGCACTTTTACACCTCTGTTGGACTGTTCCCGCTTGAATAGTTCCACCAGTCCGCCTGCGGCAGTTTTGGTTACCATTCCCACCACTCCATAACATTCCATGGCAGAAAGACCTGCGATGGATGCCAGGACATGATCATCGATAATCGTGGTTCCATATTGATTGCTTAACTTTCCAGGCATATGTGTTCCTCCTTATCGTCATTACCTGCTTATTTCATTCAGATCAGAGAGATCTCCATTTGATTTCCATTAATTAGGTTGCTAAAAAGCTATCATTATTGTATAGTAAGTGGGCTGATAGTTCAAGGGTTAGCAACAATAACGATGCCATTTGCAGTGAAGATACAATGGATTGAAGTTGCACATTGCAAAATAGATTAAAATGTGATAAAATTACAATGTTTTAAAGGTTGACCTTGCTTAAAGGAGGTGTATCATCTTGGCCAAAACGTGTTTCGTATGTAACAAAGGGAAAGTTTTCGGAAATAGTGTCAGTCACTCGAATCGTCATAACAAACGAGTTTGGCTGCCAAACCTTCGGAAAATAAAAGCGGTTGTAAACGGTTCCAACAGAAGAGTCAATGTCTGCACCCGGTGCCTTCGTTCCGGAAAAATTGAAAGAGCTTTATAATGATGATGAACCAACAGTAAAAGTCTCTTAACTGATACGCGTATCAGATTAAGGGACTTTTTTGTTTCGGATTGCCAATAGACTGCCATTTTTGATTTTAACGCAGGGGTTGTCCTTTTTCACTACATTGCTGATGCATAGACTGGTACCCTGAGACAGGATTTTTTCCTGAAGCGGGTATTCGAATCCTTCCAGCGTGACGCTGGTTTCCTTTTCACTGACAGGAACGAAAGAAACCACTTCCCCTTTTTTCCAGTTCAGCCGCCTGTCTTTCCAAAGATACATCACTTCATAATCACTGTCGGAGATCATGCCTTCCACACCAGCATCGGCAATCTTTTTAAGCAACAAAAGGTTGCTTAAGCTGTGATCCACCCGGGAACCCACGGCTCCGGCAACGGTAATCATCTCCGCTTTTTTTTCCAAAGCGGCATCAATGGCAATTTCCGTATCCGTGTAGTCTTTTCTCGTTTCATATCGATTAACGGGAATTTGTGCTGACTCAATCCATGCCAAGTCAGCTTCATGAACCGAGTCCATATCGCCAACCATCAGATCCGGCCTTTGCCGAATCTGATGCAGATACCGAGCAGCTCCGTCTACGCAAATCACATAGTCGTGACAAAGGATCATTTCTTTCAGATAATCCAAATCATTAATATCACCATTGGTAATGATTAATGCCTTCATTTTTATTCCTCCATATGATTTGCTCCAGACACAGCCCGCTCCTTTAAAATTCTGACAGCCTGAGAAGGATTCTCTGCCTGAAAAACAGCGGATCCTGCCACAAAAATGTCGGCTCCGGCCAAGGCGATGTCTCCGATGTTCTCCATATTGATGCCGCCATCCACCTGGATTTTCGTCTTCAAACCACGTACCCGAATTTCATCTTTTATCATGGCAATCTTTGTCAACATACTTGGGATGAATTTCTGACCGCCAAATCCTGGATTTACAGACATTACAAGCACCATATCCAGTTGGTCCAGCACGTAATCCAAAACATACTCGGAAGTGGACGGATTTAAGGCAACGCCCGCCTTGGCACCGGTTGCTTTAATCTGTTGAATCACACGGTCCAAATGGGGACAGGTTTCCGCCTGGACGGTAATGATATCCGCCCCTGCATCCGCAAAGGCTTCAATGTATTTTTCTGGTTCCACAATCATTAAATGAACATCAAAGGGAATCTTACTCTGTTGACGCAGGGATTTTATGACGACAGGACCAATGGTTATATTTGGTACAAAACGTCCGTCCATTACATCGATATGCAGCATATCGCTGCCTGAATTTTCAATCATTTTCACTGCTTCACCTAATCGGGAAAAATCCGCCGATAGGATAGATGGGGCTATTTCAATCATGTCAATACCTCCTGTTTGTTTGTATTTCATCGATTATTTTTTCATAATTCTCATACCGATGTTGCATAATATGACCTTCCTTAAGGGCTTTTTTCACCCGGCATCCCGGCTCCTTTAAATGCAGGCAGGATTGAAACCGGCAGTCTTCCTGAAATGGAAGAAAATCTCGAAAATAAAATCGAACTTCTTCGGCTTCCAAATCACTGGCTTTCAGCGTGCTAAAACCGGGCGTATCGGCAATCCAGGTATTTTCTTCAGCCGGCAGCAGCTCCGTATAGCGAGTGGTGTGTTTCCCGCGCTGAATTTTTCGGCTGAGCTCACCGGTCTTCAACTGAAAATCTGGATAAAGGGCATTAATCACCGTCGACTTTCCTACACCGGAAGCACCTGCTAAAGCCGTTGTCTTTCCTCTCAGAAAAGCTCTTAACCCCTCAATTCCTTCACCTGTTTTGGCACTGACAAAGAAAACCGGATAACCAATTTGCTGATAGCCTTCTAAAAGCTGAAGGATTTTCTCTTCAACCAGCAAATCCGTTTTATTGAAACAAATCCCGGAGCTGAAATACTGCATTTCAGCTCTCAACAAGATACGGTCCAGCAATACCAAGTTAGGAATCGGATCTTTGACAGCAAAAACAGCCAACAGCTGATCTAAATTTGACAAGGGTGGTCGAAGCATTTCATTCTGCCTGGGCAATATCTCTTCGATCATCCCTTCATCGGCCGGTTCATTCACCAGGCTAAACTGGACCCAATCACCAGCGACGGGTGTTCCTCCCGTTTTTTTTAGGGTTCCTCTGCCTTTGCAGGTAAGGATTCTATCTTTCCACTGAACGTAAAAAAAACCGCTCAGAGCTTTGATAATCCTGCCTTTTTCCATAAACGCCTCCTATTAGAAATTTACTTCAACCCGTTGAACCGTATCTCCATCAATCACAATTCGGAAGGACTGCGTACCGGTACCTGTCACGCTTGCCTGTAAAGTGTTACCTTCTTCATCTATGTTATGGGTTTTGGTGAAAATTAGTGTGTCACTTCCTTCTTCCACCCGATACAACTCAACAGTCACAATTCCACTGGTACCTACCGGACCAATTTGAAGCGTTCTGGTTCTTGGTTCACCTGGCTCCGGTTCCGTCCCTTCTCCCACCGGCTCGTCTTCAATGATTTCCGGTTCTTCAATCTGCGGCGAATCTATGCCCAGGCTGACTGTCAGGGATACGTTCGTTCCTTCTGGTATTTCACGGCCAGAGGCTACACTTTGCTGAAGGACAATGTCTTCCACGTATTCATCGCTGGATTCCTCACGGATGGTGCCGATGTTCAGATTAAGGTTCTGCAGAGTCTGCCGAGCGCTATCAATAGTGGATCCAACCAGGTTCGGCATAATAACCACTTCGTATTCAGGCCCATCACTGATGACCAGATCCACAGCACCTCCCAGGACTAAGGCGGAACCAGCCCTGGGGTTCTGGCTAATGACCGAACCAGAAGGCAATTCACTGGTGGCACGCTCCACTTCACCCACCACAAAGCCTGCATCTTCCAGCCTGAAGGTGGCTTCCTCCCTGGATTGGTACATTAAATCCGGCACTTCATCAGTTTCTTGACCAGTGCTGATCACCAGCTCAACCGGGAAGTTTTCCCGGACACTCATTCCAGCGGAGGGATTTTGAGACAAAACAGTATTTTCATCGCCTTCAACGTCAAACCGATACTCAATTCGGTGCTGAAGGTTTAATTGTTCCAAAGCTGCCTGCGCATCTTCCAGTTGCATACCAACCAGGTCCGGAATATCAATCTCCTCTGAAGACTGAAACAGGTTGCTCACATAAAACAAGCCAAAGGTGAACAGCAATGCGGCGATCAGTGCTGTCAGCACACCGGCTGCCAGCACAGCTTTTGTTTTATTGTTACTCTTTTTTTTGCGGGTGGTTTTTTTGACAGGCATATTTCGCAACTCTTCCCCTTCTGATTCCGAATATCCATTGACATTGGTCGGATTTTCATCGATTTCATCCGTGATGTCATCCAGCACATAGCCAGGATCTGTTTCCAATTGATTCAGTGCTTCAATGAGGCTGGAAGCGCTCTGAAATCTGGATACTTGATCTTTTTCGATTAGTTTCATAATGATGCTTTCAAGACCTTCCGAAACCGTGGTATTAATGTTGGAAGGAGGTTCTGGCTCTTCCTGAAGATGCTTCAGTGCCACTGTAATGGGACTTTCACCCTCAAAGGGCAGTTTGCCGGTAGCCATTTCATACATAACAATGCCCAATGAATAAAGGTCGGACTTTGCGTCGGTATAACCTCCTCTTGCCTGTTCCGGCGAAAAATAATGTACAGATCCTACTAGGCTGCCCGTATTGGTCAGGGTGTTGGTGCTGGAAGAAAGGGCAATTCCAAAATCCGTCAGCTTTGCCCGGTGGTCTTCCGTGATTAGAATATTCTGAGGTTTGATATCCCGATGAATAACGTAGTTTTCATGGGCGTGTTTAAGTGCCTGGGCAATTTGTTTGGAATAATGAGCAATTTCTTCTTGATGCAAAGCTCCTTTTTCCTTGATGATTTTTTTTAAGGTTTTGCCTTCGACCATTTCCATAACCATGTAGTATAGGTCGTCCACTTCTCCCACATCATAAACATTAACAATATTAGGATGAGAGAGACTGGCTACCGCCTGAGATTCCCGTTTAAATCTACTGACCAAATCTTTATCGCTAATCAGTTCATCCCTAAGTATTTTTACGGCAACGTTTCGATTCAGCAAATGGCACTTAGCCCTATAGACCATGGCCATGCCGCCGCCACCAACTTTTTCAATAATTTCATACCTGTTTCCAAGCATGGTTCCAATCAATAAGAACACCCGCCTTCCGTATCAGACAAAAGCTGTCTGATAATCATCGCCGTGCTGTTATCGTGACCGCCTCTTTCATTGGCAAGGTTTACCATTGCTCTAGCGGCTTCTTTCGCAGAATCTATTCGCATAAGCATATTCCGTAATTCATCGTCGCAAATTAAATTGGTTATGCCGTCTGTACAAAGCATGAGAACATCTCCGACTTGCAACTCAATGGGAATAAATTCTGCCCTCAGCGTCTCGTCAATTCCCATAGCCCTGGTAATGACGTGTTTTTGCGGATGAATCAGGGCTTCCTCCTCTGTTATTTCACCTTTTCGAAATAGCTCCGCCACCAAAGAATGATCTTCCGTTAACTGGATCAGTTCTTTGTTTCGAAGCACATAAATTCGGCTGTCACCCACATGACCAATGACACCATAACAACCCTTTATCCAAATCATGGTTAGGGTTGTTCCCATTCCCATACACTCCCTGTTCATGTCAGCGTATTCAAGAATCTTTTGATTCGCTCGATGAAAGGCTTCATACAAAATACCGGTCAATTTGCTGGGATCCACGTCTTGATCCAAGAATTGGCGGGCATGCCGGCTGACCAGCTCCACTGCCATTTGACTGGCAACTTCGCCACAGTTATGCCCACCCATTCCATCGGCAACGAGAAACATCTGGTAGCCGTTTTGATGAATCAAATAGTCATCCTGATTGATTTCCCTTATAATACCAGTATCCGATAAAACGCCAATTTCCATGGATACGCCTCCCGTTGATTAGAGTTCTTCTTTGCTTCGACGCTTCAATTGACCGCAGGATGCATCGATATCAGCCCCCAGTTCCCGTCGAATCGTAGCGGAAATACCCTGTTTTTCAAGAATTCGAACAATATGCTGATACCCTTCCTGTCGATGATGAGCCGGAAAAACACCATCCACCGGGTTAACGGGAATCAAATTGACGTGACATAATTTTCCTTTTAACTTTTGTGCCAGTTTTTGTATTTCCTCCGGGTAATCGTTGACACCCGGCACCAGGGCATATTCATAGGTAATCCGTCGATTAGTCATTTCCACGTAGGAATCACAGGCTTTCAGCAATTCATCAATGCTGTACTGACGGGCGATGGGCATCATGTTTTGTCTAATGTCATCGGATGCCGCATGCAGTGAGATGGCTAAATTGATGGGTAATTTGTATTCGGCCAGTTGGTAGATCTGAGGAAGCAGACCACACGTGGAAACGGTTACATGCCGCAAGCTTATATGCAATCCCTCTTCATCATTGATAATGTTTAATAATTTTACTACTTCCTCCAGATTCTGTAAAGGTTCGCCGCTCCCCATCAATACCACATGGGAAATTCGATCTGCTATGGACCGGGAAATAGATAGAATCTGATCCAGCATTTCACCGGCGCTGAGGTTTCGCACCAGACCCTCCATGCCGGAAGCGCAAAACTGGCAACCCATGGCACAACCAACCTGCGTGGACAGACAAATACTGTTGCCATGTTTATACCGCATCAACACTGTTTCAATCATTTCGCCATCCGGTAATTGGAACAGATATTTTTCCGTCCCATCCTGGGAAATTTGTTTTTTAACCTGTTCCAACGCCGTCAGGGTATAATCTCTTGATAAAAGGTCTCTCATGGATTTGGATAAATTTGTCATTTCGTCAAAATCATTGCATCCTTTATGGATCCACTGAAAGATTTGATTTGCCCGGTAAGGAGGCAAATTTAAAGAAGCCATCTCTTTTACCAGCGCTTTCCGGGTAAAGGACTTTAAATCTTTTTTCAATCGTTAACCTCCTACTCCAATCGCTTTAATTTTGCCATAAAAAACCCATCAAGGTCGGGGTGTATTGCTGGGTTAAGGAATTTCATACCCTCAGGTTCCAATTCGAACTGGGGATGTCTTTCTAAAAACAAACGGATCACGTCCTGATTTTCATAGGAAAACAAAGTGCAGGTTGAATAAAGAACCCATCCGCCAGGTTTGACAAACCCAGCAGCCCTTTCCAGCATTCCCAGCTGAAGTGTAGCCATTTGCTTTAAAATTCCTTTGCTCTTGGTTGAATATCTGATTTCCGGTTTTCGGCGAATCATTCCCAGACTGGAGCAGGGAGCATCCAATAGAACTTTGTCCATTCGGTCTTTCAGAGCAGGATCGTCTTGGGTGGCGTCAAAGACCTGAGTTTTGATGATGCTAGTACCCATCCGTTTCTGATGCTGTTCCAGCTGCTTCAGACGATCTTCGGAAAGATCTCTGGCTACAACAAGACCTTTGTTCTTCATTCTTTCCGCCATAAAAAGACTTTTTCCGCCAGGTGCTGCTGCCATGTCCAGAATTTGCTCTCCCGGCTGCGGATTCAACGCCTCCACTGCCAGCATGGAGCTGATGCTCTGGATCTGGAACCAACCTTTCCAATACGCCTCCGTATCCGTCAGGTTCACAGCAGATTTCAGTATTTTAAGGGCTTCCGGCAGCCATTCCGTTTTTTCCGCAAGAACCCCTTCCTCCTGCAGGGAAGTAATCAGCTCATCCGTATGGCATCGTAGCAGGTTACAACGGATAAAAACATTGGGCGCGGTTTGAGATGCTGTGAGAATGTTCAGAGCCGTCGTTTCATCGTATTCCTTAAGCAATTCCTTGATCATCCACTTTGGGTAGGAAAAACGAAGGGACAGCGCATCCGGGTCCGTTCCCATCGGAATGGATTGCTTTAATGAGTCTTTCTGACGAATCACATTTCGCAAGATACCGTTAACGAAGCCTGCCGCCGATGGATTTGTTTTCCGGGATATATTCACGGCTTCGTTCACCACCGCATAACCCGGCACCCGGTCAAAATTCATTAGCTGGTAAATAGAAATCAGCATTAGATTTCGAATGGGTGTATCAATTTTCTTTATGGGTCGGCGGCTTAGTTGCTGTAAAAAGTGATTCAGCAACTGATATTGCTCCAGGGTGCCGTAAACAAGGTTCACAAACAAATTGGCGTCCGCCTGAGACCATTTGGCACTGCTCAGGTATTCATGTACGGCAATATTAGAGAAGGTTTTTCCTTCCATGACCTCTTGAATCACTTTCACCGCAGCTTCTCGAGGAGTTCCTTTCAAAGCCTTCACTCCTATACGCAAAAAGAAAGGCGCTTATGACGCCTGCTCTCAGTTTTTTACGATCTTCGATTTCTCAGAGCTATCAACCTTAACAACTGAGCCAATGCAGTTGCCATGGCCGCCACATAGGTAAGGGCTGCTGCATTTAGTACTTTTTTGGAATGCGCCTCTTCATCCTGAGTAATAAACCCGTTACTGCCAAGAAGCTGCATCGCTCTACTGCTGGCGTTGAACTCCACCGGCAGCGTTACAACCTGAAAAATAACGGCAGCTAAATAGAGCAGAATTCCAACATCAATCAGGTTCAGGGAATTGAAGATAAAGCCGCCAATAACGAAAAACCAAGCCATGGACGAACCAAAGCTGGCTATAGGAAAAATGGAATTTCGAATCGTCAATGGAGCATAACCATTGGCATGCTGCAAGGCGTGCCCCACTTCATGAGCTGCTACACTGACAGCAGCAACGGAAGTTCCCTGGTAGACTTCTCTGGAAAGGCGCAGCACGCGACTCCTGGGGTCATAATGATCTGACAGGTATCCCTGTGCCATCTCAACAGGAATATCCCTTAAATTATGATCATCCAAGATTGTTCGCGCCACTTCTTTTCCGGTATAGCCTTTTCGTGCAGCTACTTTTAAATATTTGGCAAAGGTTGTTTTCACTTTGTTTTGTGCATACATGGCAAAAATTATGGCTGGAATCAGGTAAATGATTCCAGCGGTATCAAATATCATCATTTTTCATCACCTCTTATAAAATGCTTTATGGTATTTTCCACTTCTTTTTTTTGTACGACTGTATTATAACACGGTCCCTCCGGCCGGTCATTAATAATCGCATACACCGGAATATTCTTGACATCCATCAGGCCGCTGACCAAGTCTCTCTCGCAGGCAATGGCAATGATCAGACCTGGTTTTTTCTCTTCAATCCTTCGTCTGGCCAGGGTTCCACCGGTAACCACATCACACTGAACGCCGTAGGTTCGCTGCAAATATTTTAAATCGCCGACACTGCACAAGCCGCACTCCTGACAAAGGTCCACGTCATTGGTGACTTTAATGGAACAATGAGCCTTTTGCAAACAGTGCGGCGTCAGCAAAAGAATCTCTTCTCCTTTGTACTTTTTGCTTTCATTTAGCATAATACGATTATTCAGCAGCGTAAAGGCTTTCCGAATATCATCCCTATCCCGCTTCATTAACATGCCAGCCATTTTCAGTAATGGATAAAGCCAGTTCAAAGAGGCTTTCGTCCACTGCAACATCCTCTTTGGAACACTCCTATTATACCATATCTGAAAAAAAGTAAACAGACTGACCAATACCATGAGGCCGAAAATCAGGATAACAACGATGGCAATCGCATTAAAAACCAGATAAACAGGCATATGTTGTTCGGAAATAAGCCAGACCACCATTATAATCAGTAAAACGGATACCAGCAGCCATAACAGAAGCAGGCTTATTGTCGTTCGAAAGGCGGAAGGTGAGTGTTTTTTTTCATTCATCATCGTTTTCTGCTCCCAGTACAACCCCTGTTTGGATGGTATTGCCCGCCAAAAATGAACCAACGACCATTCGTTTTTTGCCGGCCATTTGTATTTCCTCAATCAACAACTGATCTTCGGCCGCATCCACTAAAATTCCTTTTCGAGATGCCTGCCGAATGAGCCCTGGTTCCAATGTAGTGGAAGAAGCTTTCACGACCTGACTCTGCCAGATTTTCATTTTTTGACCATGGTACAGGGTGTAAGCTGCTGGCCAGGGTTGTGTTCCCCGGATCAGGCAATGAATGGAAGCCGCTGGTTGATTCCAGTTAATTCTACCTGTATCTTTATGCAACATGGGAGCATAAGAGGATAATGCCGGGTTCTGAGGTTTAGTACTTAGATTTCCCTCTTCAATCCCTTCCACTGTCTTCATGAGCAGTTCTGCCCCCAGGGCTGCTAATTTGTCGTGCAGGGTGACAGAGGTGTCCGTTTCTTCAATGGGAATTGCTTCCTTCAGCAGCATATCACCGGTATCCAGGCCGATATCCATCTGCATGGTTGTTACCCCGGTTTCTTTTTCACCGTTGATGATGGCCCACTGAATGGGTGCTGCTCCCCGGTACTTTGGCAACAGGGAGGCGTGTACGTTGATGCATCCGTAAATCGGCAAATTGATCACCGCTTCCGGGAGTATCTGTCCATAAGCTGCCACCACGATTAAATCCGGATTCAATTCTTTTAAAATCCGGATTTCTTCTGCGCTTATTTTGGCAGGTGGCTGAAAAACTGGTATTTCATGTGCCAAAGCTTTTTCTTTTACCGGCGGCATCATCCTTCGATGGCCCCGGCCTTTTGGTTTATCCGGTTGAGTAAAAACGCCTACCACTTCTGTTCTTTCACTGGCGATCAACGCTTCCAGTGTTGGAATGGCAAAATCCGGCGTTCCCATATATACAATTTTCACGCCTGTCCCTCACCTCTCTTCAGTCCGATCTTTCCTCACTGCCTTCTTCCGCGGAAGCCTTTTCATAAGCTTCTGCCTCTTCTTCTGAAAGCATGAGATCCGTAAACAAAATACCATTTAAGTGATCAATTTCATGACAAATGGCTCGAGCCAGTAAGTCTTCCGCTTCCAGTTCAAATGCTTCGTGATGCCGGTTTAGTGCCTTTACTTTCACTCTTTGAGGCCGGATAACCGTTCCGCTTTGCTCCGGAACGCTGAGGCAGCCCTCCGGGCCGCACTGTTCTCCGGCTATTTCAAGAATTTCCGGGTTAATCATTTCTATCAGGCCTTCGCCCACATCAAGGACAATGATACGTTTCAGCACTCCCACCTGGGGAGCAGCCAAACCAACGCCTTCCGCCTCATGCATGGTTTCAGCCATATCATCCAACAGTGTCAGTATTCTGTCATTGATTACTTCAACTACCCTTGACGTTTTTCGTAAAATAGGGTCTTCATCCGTTCGAATGGTTCTGATTGCCATGCACAACTCTCCTATCACAATAAAATATATGGATTCATATCAATCACTGTGGTGACAGATGGGTCAATCCACTTAGATTTATTTTCAATCAAAATGTATTTAATCATTTTTTTCAATAAGGTCACAGACACGTCTCCAGATTTCATTAAAAGATGGTAGCGGTGCTTTCCTTCCGCTCGGGCCAAAGGTGCCACCACCGGCGGCATCAACGTATTCTCCGCAGAAACAACTCTCTGCTGCTGGAGCAGGAAAAGAAAGCTGTCATAGCTGACCCGGGCACCAGCTTTTACCTTTTCTTCTTCAGGCCCGGAAAACGTAATTAAAATCATATCATTAAATGGTGGATAACGGTAGGTTTTTCGCAACTGAATTTCTTCGTGGTAAAATGCAAGGTATTGTTGCCGGGCCGCCAGGGATACGGCATAATGATCCGGCTGAAACGTTTGAAGGACTACATCCCCAGATATATCCCCCCGTCCGGCCCGTCCGGCCACCTGCGTGATCAGCTGAAAGGTTTTTTCCGATGCTCGAAAGTCCGGCAATCCAAGGCTGGCATCAGCCATTAGTACGCCCACCAGTGTGACGTTTGGAAAATCAAGGCCTTTTGTAATCATTTGTGTTCCAAGAAGAATATCATATTTTCCCTGCCCAAATTGCTGCAATAGTTTTTCATGAGATCTTTTTTGGCGGGTGGTATCCATGTCCATCCGCATGATGCTGGCCTCCGGAAAGAATTCCTTTAAGGTTTTTTCGATCTTTTGTGTGCCAAAGCCTTTGTAGGTCAGTTCCTGTCGACACTCCGGACAGTGGGTCATGGTGGGTTGTTCCCAGCCGCAGAAATGGCATTTTAATCGATCATCCTTGCGATGCCATTTCATCGGAATGTCGCAGTGGTCGCATTTGATAGTGTTTCCGCATTGAAAGCAATTCACCAGCGTGGAATAACCCCGCCGGTTCAGAAACAGAATGGACTGCTCTCCCAGATTCAGCCGCTCCTGGATCTGTTGGAGCAGCTTTCGGCTGAAAAGAGTAGCATTGCCTGCTTTCAGTTCTTCTCGCATATCCACGGTTTCAATGTCCGGCAACCTGGCACCGGGTATCCTTTTTTCAAGGGTTTCCAGATGAAATTCCTGCTGAAGGCTTTGATAATAAGTCTCCACGGAGGGGGTGGCCGAGCCCATGAGGAGGTTTGCCTTTTCAAAAACAGAACGGGCCCTTGCCACGTCCAGGGCGTGATAACGAGGTGATTGCTCTGATTTATAGCTGCTTTCATGCACCTCATCAATGATGATCATGCCGAGATTTCGGAAAGGAGCAAAAATAGCAGACCTTGGTCCTATAACAATTTTTGCACGTCCATCCCTGATTTTTCGCCACTCGTCTAATCGTTCCCCCTGGGAAAGATGGCTGTGAAGCACGGCGACGGTTTCGCCAAACCGTCCGCGAAATCGATCCACCATCTGTGGTGTCAAGGAGATTTCCGGCACCATGATGATGCTGTCTTTTTGCTGTTCCAGATTTTCTTCGATTAAATGGAGGTAGATTTCCGTTTTACCGCTGCCGGTGATTCCATGCAGCAGTACCGGTTTTTCCGGGTTTTCGGATAAGCTCATTTTTATTCCCTTCCAGACACGAAGCTGATCTTCTGTCAGAACCGGCGCCGGATAAGGAATGATGGGTCGATCCTTAAAGGGATTCCGGCCGACGGTTTTTTCTTCGATCAATACCAGCTTTTTCGCCTCCAGGGCTTTGACGGTCTGTCGGCCTGTGTCCGCCAACCGCACAAGTTCCGCCAGCGGTAGCATTTTTTTCTCCTGAAGAATTTTCAGCGCTTTCAGTTGAGCCGGTGCTCGTTGCAGTGATGTTTCCAGGTTTTCCCCAGAATCATTTTGATCCGTTAAAATGGCGTAAAGCACCTTTTTGGGCGTGTTTTTAGAGTTGGTCTTTTCCCTGACCATTCGAATACCGTTTTCGTAATAAACTTCACGGCTGGATTTATGCACCAGGCCGGAGGGGACAAAACAACGGATTCCTTCGATGTATCGGCAAAGATAATGCTTTTTCATCCAGAGAACCAGATTTAGATGGTCGCCAGTCATCACCGGATGGGATTCAATCAGACTGTGGATAGGTTTTAGCGTTTCCGGCACATCTTCCGTTTCCCAAAGGTTCATCACATAGGCTTCCAGGGTTTTATTGCCTCTGCCGAAGGGAACTAACACGCGCATCCCGGACTGAATGGAGTCCAAGCATTCTCCAGGAACCAGGTAGTCAAAGTAATGATCCATTTTTTCATGATAATGGTCCAAAATCACACTGGCAATCTTTGTTTTAGAACCCAAAGGGTTTCCCTCCTGCTTAAACTGAGTCTTCGTTCATTTTCGTGCATGTTTCTGCCGCAGCAAATGAACCACCTCATTTAAAATACTGTCAGCAATTTTCGTTTTTTCTTCCATCGGTATTTGCTGACTGCGGCCATCCGGAAAAAGCAGCGTTACCTGGTTGGTATCGTGATCAAACCCGACACCTGGCAGCGTCAAATCATTGGCAACAATCAAATCCAGGTTTTTGTGCTTTATTTTAGATGTGGCATGTTTCACAAGGTTTTCCGTCTCGGCGGCGAAGCCAACCAGCACTTGGTCTTTTTTGATCTTACCCAGCTCCCATAAAATGTCCGGATTTTTAACCAATGCAAGCGATATCGTTTCATCATCCTGTTTTTTTATCTTTTGAGCAGCCCGGTCCGCCGGTCGGTAATCTGCCACCGCAGCCGCCTTAACGACCGCATCCTGTTCCTCATAGCGACTCATGACAGCCTGCAGCATTTCTTTCGTTGAGAGAACCGAGACCACTTCATCCACCTTTGGAACGGGAATTTGGCAGGGTCCCGTCACCAAGGTTACCTGAGCGCCTCTTTTTTTTGCCATTTCCGCCAGGGCATAGCCCATTTTTCCCGAAGAGTAATTGGTGATGTACCGCACCGGGTCAATTTCTTCCCGGGTGGGCCCGGCGGTAACCAGAATGCGATACCCGGCCAAGTCCTGTTTTGGTATTAGCAGGTTGATCAGATAATCTTCCAGCGTAGCCGGCTCTGCCATTTTACCTTTTCCAATGTCGCCGCAGGCCAGCAGTCCTTCGCAGGGATCCACAAAATGGTAGCCATGAGATTTCAGAACCTCCATGTTTCGCTGGAAAATCGGATTTTC
This sequence comes from Tindallia sp., assembly GCA_007134225.1. Classification (GTDB taxonomy): domain Bacteria; phylum Bacillota; class Clostridia; order Peptostreptococcales; family Tindalliaceae; genus Tindallia. The sequence continues at coordinate 42,017 of SLLE01000038.1, read as the reverse complement.
ATACATTTGGGTGTTCATAGCAGGTGCCAGAACCACGGGAACCGTGGAAGCCATCACCATGGTGGAAAGAAAATCATCCGCAATGCCATTGGCAATTTTTCCAATTATATTTGCCGTTGCCGGTGCAATGATCACCGCATCGGTTTTTTGTGCCAGGGAAATATGTTCGATTTCCCAGTATTTAACGGACTGAAAAAGACCCGTCACCACTTGGTTTCGGCTTAAGGCCTGAAAGGTTTCCGGTTTAACGAAAGAAGTGGCAGCTTCTGTCATCATCACTTCAACCGTTGCCTGCTGCTTTGACAGTCGGCTGACCAGTTCGCAGGCTTTATAAGCGGCAACGCCACCGGTTACTCCAACGACAATATGTTTTCCTTTCAGCATTGAATTCACCTCCCGACTCCAAAAAGATCCAGCCAGTAACTTTGGCTGCGCTTCACACTGGCCAGTTCTGCTTCTACGATGGATTCGATAAGCCTTGTCGCCTTATGAATTTGATCGTTGAGAATCACATAATCATACTGTTTCAGCTCTTTGATTTCTTCCAAAGCACTATCCATCCGTTTTGCCATTTGTTCCTGTGTTTCGGTCCCCCGGGTTTTGATGCGCCGTTGCAGTTCCTTCAGGGAAGGCGGAATAACGAAAAGAAAAACCACTTCTTCAAATTTTTCCCGAATCTGCAAAGCACCAACAATATCGATTTCCAAGAGCACACTCTGCCCTTTATTCAGCTGATCTTCCACAAAGGCCTTCGGAGTTCCATAATAATTGCCATAAACTTCCGCATGTTCCAGAAATTCGTCCTGTGCAAGTTTCTCCTTAAACTCAGCTTCTTTCAAAAAAAAATAATTCACTCCGTCCACTTCACCAGGCCTTGGATTCCGGGTGGTGGCCGATACGGAAAGTTGTATTCGGTTATTTCGTTTCAGCAAATGCTTTACCAAGGTGCCCTTACCAGTTCCTGAGGGGCCGGAAATAACCATTAACAGACCTTTCTGATTCATTGGGCTTCCTCCTTATGTTAATCCTGATGACCGGCTTAGGGGTCTTTTGTGATCTCTTTCTGCTCTTCCTTATCTTGCAATCGGTGTGCAACGGTTTCCGGCTGAACCGCCGATAAAATTACATGATCGCTGTCGGTGACAATCACCGCTCTGGTTCTGCGACCATAGGTGGCATCAATCAGGCTTCCCTGATCCCTGGCTTCCTGGATAATTCGTTTAATCGGAGCCGATTCCGGACTCACAATAGCAATGATCCGATTCGCCGAAACAATGTTTCCAAATCCGATATTAATCAGTTTAATCCCCATCAAAATCCTCCTTTATTCTATATTTTGAACCTGTTCCCGCATTTTTTCCAGTTCGCTTTTCACTTCCACCACCAAAGAGTTAATACTAAAATCGCTGGCTTTGGAACCGATGGTGTTGATCTCCCGGTTCACTTCCTGAAGCATAAAATCCAGTTTGCGCCCAACGGTCTCCTTCTGGTTCAAGGTTTCTTCCATCTGATTCAAATGGCTTCGAAACCGAACCAATTCTTCATCAACACAGGTTTTTTCCGATAAAATAGCCACTTCCATGGCGATTCGCTGCTCATCCACCTCAAATTCTTTGTCCGTCAGTTCCTGAATGCGCTTCATCAGCCGTTCCCGGTAGGCTTTGCTGTAATCCGGCGAAAGCGCTCCGATTTCGTCTATGTATCCTTTCAAGATTTGAATCCGCAGCTTTAAATCATCCTCCATGTTCTTGCCTTCTGACGCCCGCATGGCACATAATTGTCCGGCAGCTTCCCGGATCCCTTTTTCCAATTCGGTCCATAACGCATCTTCATTCACTTCCGGTTCTTCCAGAATGATCATTTCCGGTAACCGTGCCAAACCGGAAGCAGTCAAATCGTTTTTCAGTCCCAGTTCTTCGCTTAATGCTTCAAAGGCGTTCCGATATGCCCTTCCCAGATCTTTATCCAGGGTAACGGCTTTGGAAATTTCTCCCTGACCTGCTTGGTTGATAAACACATCCACACGTCCGCGGGTGATGTGCTGTTTCATGCACTGCTTAATTTTTTCTTCCATAAAACTGATCTTACGCGGCATTTTGACACAGACATCCAGATAACGGTGATTGACACTCTTCATTTCAATGGTATAAACGTTGGCATTCAAAACAACTTCAGATCTTCCATAACCTGTCATACTGTTAATCATCGTTTAAAAGTCCTTTCCTGTAAAATTTCCCCGGGCAATCATTTCGCCGGGCCCTATCATATAAATTCCACTGTTTTCATCTATTTCAATGCTCAGCTGACCACCTTCCGCGATGACGGATATGCGGTCTTCTACCATTCCTTTCTGGTGCAATACACTACAAACACTGCAGATACCTGTTCCGCAGGCCAACGTATGTCCGGCACCCCGTTCCCAGGTCATCACAGAAACATGACTTCGGTCATGAACTTTGGCAAAATTAACATTTGTCCCCTGAGGAAAATGGTCCAACCGTTCAATTCTTGGACCCAACGTTTCCACCCGATGGATACTCAGCAGCGGTTCCAAGAGGACAGCATGAGGTACCCCCACGGTCAGATCCGCCAATTTTATCTCTTCTCCATCCAGGGTGATAGACAGTTCAAGGCTACGCACTTCCGGCTTACCCATGTATACTTTTACCCTGCTGCCCTCCGGTTCATGGCTTTGTATTTCCACCTCCCGGACATCCAGCAAGGTTTGGATACGTAAAACAGATTTTTCTGGAACCAATTTTTCCGCCAGCACATAATGGGCGAAACAACGAATGCCGTTCCCGCACATTTCGCCCTGGGAGCCATCGGCGTTATAATAAAGCATTTTCACATCGGCTTTCTCAGAAGCCTCTGCCACCATCATTCCATCTGCTCCAATTCCAAAGTGACGCTGACAGATCATTTCTGCCAGTTTCTGATCTTGGGAAGCATTCGGAAAATCCTGGCGTTTCAACAAAATAAAATCATTGCCGATGCCATGCATTTTAACAAACGGAATATTCATTCCATCCACTCCTTTCTTCCTTCCGTCCATTATAACAAATTACGCACATCAATGACATGATTTCCTCAGATATGTTATGATTAGGGCTATAGAACAGGAGTGATTAATATGCCTTTGGACGGTAGTATGGTACTGGCATTGAAGACAGAGTTAGAGAAAGAAATACTAAATCACCGCATCGATAAAATCCATCAACCGGAAGCCGATGAAATCATCTTAGCCACCCGTGGTCAGGGACAGAATAAAAAAATTCTGCTTTCTGCCCACAGCAAATACCCCAGGATTCATTTGACCAGTTTATCCAGGGTCAATCCTGAAACACCGCCCATGTTTTGCATGCTGCTTCGAAAGCATTTGATTGGCAGCCGGATTGTGGGCCTTCATCAACCTTCTTTGGAACGGATTATTGAACTTGAAATGGAAGGAACCGACGAATTAAACCAGTTGTCAAAAAAGCGCCTGATCATCGAAATGATGGGAAAACACAGCAATATCATTCTGCTGGACGATCAGGATCAAACCATCATGGACTCCGTGAAGCGAATCCCATTGCACATCAGCCGAAAACGTCAGATTCTTCCGGGGCTTCCCTATCAATATCCACCGTCAGAAAAGCTTGACCCATTCGAAGTTCAGGAGTTTGAAAGCTGGATGGACGCTGTGCAAGCTTCCCAGGGACGATCTGTGGAAAAAGATTTATTAACGGCTTTTGCCGGCATATCTCCCTCCCTGGCCAAAGAACTTTGTTATCAGGCATCCCTGGACTCAGAACGGCTATGGAACACGCTGGAAAAGGGAGAGAAGGAAGCGCTGTTTGGTTCTTTTACAAACTGGGTTAAAAAGCTGCAGCAAAAAGAATTGACACCCATCGCCTATCAGGATGAATCCTTGCACTACCAGGACATCAGTGCCTTTTCCATGGAACACGTTGGCCATCCGCACCATCTCGTGTTCGACAGCTTCAGCCAGCTGCTGGAGGAATATTATCGGGTACGGGATGAACATCAGCGATTGCATCAAAAATCTCAGGACCTGCGCAAAAATATGACCATTAAACGGAACCGGACGGCACAGCGGCTTCAAAACCTGAATAGTGATCTTAATAAGGCCCGTAAGGCTTCAGAGGATAAAGTAAAGGCAGACCTGATCATGTCCAATATGCACCAGATTCAGCAAGGCCAGGAATACCTGGAGACCTATAATTATTTCGACGAGAAACAGCCTCTTGTGAAAATTCCTCTAAACAAGGCAAAAACACCGGCACAAAATGCTCAGAAATATTATAAACGGTATCAAAAATCCAAAAAAGCCACTACGGAAATCCAGCGACAAATGAAAAAAACCCGCCGGGAACTGCAATACCTGGATCAGGTATTGCTGTTTATAGAGCAGGCCGAAAGCTTGCAGGATCTGGAAGAAGTTCGTCAGGAACTAGTTGAAGCAGGTTACATGAAGCGTAAAACCGGCGTCAAAAAAAACAAGCCCTCCGGCAAAAAACAGGAAAGCGGCATTCTTCATTTCCAAACGGAAGAGGGGCTGGACCTGTATGTCGGGAAAAACAACTATCAGAACGAAAAAGTAACCTTTGGCATTGCCGGAAAAAATGATCTATGGTTTCACGTTAAGGACTTTCCTGGCTCTCATGTCATTCTTAAATCCGGACAGAAAGAACCGTCGGAGAAAGCTCTGGAAACTGCTGCCATGCTGGCCGCCTACTATTCCAAGGGAAAAATGGGGCAAAATGTAGCGGTGGATTACACCAGATGCCGTCATGTTCGAAAACAACGAGGCGCACAGCCGGGAATGGTCATCTACGATCATCATCAGACCCTGTATGTCACACCTGACGAATCTGTCATAGATCGCATAAAAAAACAGCGTCCATAGCAACGCTGTTTCTTTTTAGAATATACTAAGTTCCAATCGATGGGACAGACTTTCCAGCAGCTTGACACCAGCTATGCTGTTACCTTTGGCGTCCAGGGCCGGTCCGCATACACCTATCCCCATTTTATGCGGCGATACAGCCATAATGCCTCCACCGACACCGCTTTTAGAAGGCAGCCCCACGCTAACGGCATATTCGCCGGAACCGTCGTATAGCCCGCAAGTGGTCATAACCGCTTTCACGGTTTTGCATATTTTCTTGCTCATCAGCTCCCGACCATCCTTAAGACTCTTTCCGTCATTAGCTAGCACGGCAGCAATAGAGGCAATATCCTTACAGGTTATTTCCACAGAACAAAGCTTGAAATATGCATCCAACAGTTCTTCCACATCGGATCCAATGGTTCCGGTGCTTTTCATAAAATAAGCCAGCGCCCGGTTCCGGTCTCCTGTCTCTTTCTCTGATAAATAAACACTCTGGTTCACTTCAATGGAAGGATTATCCGATAGAAAACGAATCATATTCAGGATCCGTTTGTATTTTTCTTCCAGAGTTTTTCCTTTAACAAGTTCGATGCTGGCAATGGCACCGGAATTGATTAACGGATTCAGTGGCCGATGCTCATTTTTTGTTTCCAGGTTGACAATGGAATTGAAGCCATCCGAAGATGGTGCCACTGTAATTTTTTTGTATAAAGTGTCCATGGTATTGTCCTGCAGGCCACACATAAACGTAACAATCTTGGAAATGCTCTGCATGGTAAACGTCATGTCCCATTCACCGGCATGATATAGCTCTCCTGTTAAATCATACACACAAATCCCCAATGCTTCCGGGTCCTGCTTGGACAGTTCCGGAATATAAGTGGCAACGGCTCCCTTTTGTGTCCAGTGCCGATGCTCCTCCAGCATATTTTCCAGTAATGCCTGCATCATACATTTTTCCCCCAATCGGATTTTGTAAACGGTTTCCTTTTCCATTATACAATTAGTGCCTGCTTTATGCCAGAAAAACCTTTACATGATCACAAAAGGGTACCCATTTTTAACCTTCCATGATTTTTTTGATCACTTCTTCCAGCCCACGATGAAAAGAACCTACTGACACATAATCGGCCTGTTTTTTCAGGTCGTCATTGGCGTTGGCCACAGCGGCGCCGAAGCCTGCTTTTTCTAGCATGGAAAGATCATTTCGTTCATCTCCAACCACTGCTATTTCTTCCAGTGATATCTCCAGATAACTGGAAAGATGCTCCAATGCTTTGCCTTTGGAAGCTCCCATCGGCAGAATTTCCAAATAATTCCAATCGGAAAATACATGATGAAAAGGCTTTGAATATTGTTGTTTCAGTACTTCCAAAAATCGTTGGATTTCTTCCGGCTCTCCAATGATTAAAAATTTGGTGGGTGCTTCCATCAGTAAGGTCTCCGCATCATCCGTCACCTGACAGGTAATGCCATCTTTAAGGGTATGCGCTTCGATGGCTTCCGATATTCCAAGGACATAAGGCTGCTGATGGACGTGAACAATAGGGTCAAGCTTAAAATCTTTTACTGTTTTCATCACCTGATGAGCCAGTTCCTTTTCAACGTTATAGGCTTTAATGATTTGATTGTCTATCGGATCTACCAGTTGAGCTCCGTTATACACAATGACAGGAACCTTAATACTCAGCTGCTCAATAAAAGGATCCACTGCTTTTTTCATGCGTCCCGTTGCCAGTGTAAAGATACCGCCGGCCTGATGAAACGCATCTACCCATCTAAGCGTAGAATCATTCAATTGGTTTCCCGATTCAAACAGAGTTCCATCAACATCAGATACAATCATTTTGTATTTCATCGATAACTTCCTTTCATTGACTTAGATCTGATGGAGTTATAACTCCACCAGAAGCTAAGATTCCTGTTTATCATAATATTTTCTAGTTTTCTTCTTTACATTTCATTTTTGATAAGCTATAATACTCTATGTGGTTTACGATCACTTCCTTCATAAGGAATAAGTCATTCATATTTGCTGTTGTAGCTCAGTAGGTAGAGCACTTCCTTGGTAAGGAAGAGGTTCGGCGGTTCGAGTCCGCTCAACAGCTCCATAAAACATTATAAAAAGCCTAATTCGATTGAATACGATCATTGAAATGGGCTTTTTTAATTTGAGGAACTAATATCTTGTATCAAACCATAATTTTCTCTTCCGCGTAATTGATATAGTAGCATCATACCATATTATTTGGAAAAAATTCATTGATAAAGCGACCATATCACGATGGTCGCTTTTGACTTGCTTTGAGCAATTTTTTCATAAACAGTTATTTTTCCTGCAACAGCTTAATCACTACTTCTGCTATTTCAGTCAGGCTCTTTCCTGTGTCCATGCTTTTCTTGCGCATTTCCCGATATGATGTATCTTCACTGAGTTCCAGCTTTTCCATCATCAGTCCTTTTGCTTTTTCGATGACTTTTCGATCCTGAATGGTTTTCTTCATTTTAGAAAGTGACTTTTCAAGCTGACGAAGATGCCTGTTGGTTTTCAGAAGCATTTCCACGGAGTTTTCCAGCACAATTCCTTGAACTGGCTTTGTTAAACAGACAAAATCTGCCGCATTCATTTTCTTTTCCGCAAAGGCTTTATGAGCAGGACTGGCCAGCAATACCACCGCACAGAGCCTGTCTTCAATCACAATTTCTGCCAGCTCAAGACCCTGAAAGTCCGGCAGTGTTTCATTTATAATAATGATATCCGGTTCCATGCTTCTGGCTGCCTGCAGGGCTTCATTACCGGACTGACAGGAGTGAGCTATGCGATGGCCGCATTTTTGCAACAATTGCCGAATTTGTTGAATTGACTCTTTCTGCTGCATTGCCACAATAACACTGGCTGACTTCATCGCACTCACTCCCAATGGTATGACTTAGTACCGCTTCAAATACTGTTCCAATTCCCATGGATGAACTGCTGTTCTGAAAGAGTCCCATTCAATGGTTTTCGCTTCGATATATCGGTGGAATAAATGTTCTCCCAGGGTTTCCTTCATTAATGAGCTCTTTTTCATTTCTGCAATGGCATCGTTCAGGTTAGCCGGCAGGCTTTCGATGCTCTTTTCATTTCTCGTCGCTTCATCCATATCATAAATGTTTTCACTGACGCCCTGTGGCGGTTCCATGCCTTTTTTAATCCCGTCCAGACCGGCAGCCAATGCAACGGCAAGTGCCAGGTATGGATTACAGGAAGGATCCGGATGCCGCATTTCCACACGGGTGCTGTTCCCCCGTGCTTCAGGAATACGAATCAGCGGACTTCTGTTTCTCGTGGACCAAGCTAGATATACCGGCGCTTCATAACCAGGTACCAGTCGTTTGTAGGAGTTTACCGTAGGGTTGGTGATGGCACACATGGCTTTGGCATGGGTCAAAATTCCTGCAATAAACTGATAGGCTTCCTTACTTAATTCAAGTGCACCGTTCGGATCGTAAAATGCATTTTTTCCATCCTTGCCGAGGGACATATTGGTATGCATTCCGGAACCATTAATGCCGAAAATTGGTTTTGGCATAAAAGTGGCATGTAGTCCGTGGCGTTGTGCAATGGCTTTGACAACAATTTTAAAGGTCATGATGTTATCGGCGGTTTTCATGGCTTCTTCATATTTAAAGTCAATTTCATGCTGTCCTTCTGCCACTTCATGGTGAGAGGCTTCAATCTCAAAGCCCATTTCCTCCAGCAGCAAACACATATCTCGCCGAGCATCCTCACCGTGATCCACCGGTCCTAAGTCGAAGTAGCCGGCCTGATCATGGGTTTCTGTTGTAGGATACCCATTTTCATCCTTCTGGAACAAGAAAAATTCACATTCTGGTCCTACATTAAAGGTGTATCCCATTTCAGCCGCTTCGTCCAACACTCGTTTCAACACATTTCTTGGATCACCGGGAAAGGCTTCTCCATTTGGCTGATACACATCACAAATCATTCTTGCTACGCCATCATGCTGTGGTCTCCAGGGAAATTCCACATAGGTGGAGGTATCCGGTCTTAAGTACATATCCGATTCTTCAATCCGAACAAAGCCTTCGATGGATGAACCATCGAACATACATTCATTGCTCAATGCCTTTTCAAGCTGGCTTTCCGTAATGGCGACATTTTTCATAGTTCCCAAAATGTCTGTGAATTGAAGTCTGATAAACTTGACATTGTTTTCTCTTACTTTCTTCAGAACATCTTCCTTCGTTAACTTTTCCATAGTAACAGCCTCCTAAAATTTGTTTTTGTTAATGAATAATAAAAAATAAAAAAACAGCGTTCTAACACATGAACAGAGATATCTGCCAGTGAAAAGAACGCCGTTGTTCTTGCAATTATTTAATTGTTTGGATTATATCACATTCTTCTCAAAAAGCAAAGCTTTTTTTGATAAATAGATTGGCGAAACAGCCAATTTAAATTTCGAAAGGCTCTTGTCCCAATCTTTCAGAATTTTTTGTGCCTTTGGACTTTTGGTGTATTCAAAGTGTTTTTCCAGCATTTTTTTAAGAGATTCCTGGTGACTGGTCTCTGTTATATCCATGAGTTCAATTAGATCTTTATTGATCTTTGAGTTTAGGGTTTTATCTTCATCCAACAGAAAGGCCATTCCACCGCTCATGCCGGCACCGAAATTATCTCCTACCGGCCCTAACACCACCACTGTACCACCTGTCATGTATTCGCATCCATGGCTTCCAACGCCCTCCACTACGGCGATAGCGCCAGAGTTGCGCACCGCAAAGCGATGACCCGCCTGGCCCTGAAGATAAACTTCGCCCTCCGTAGCTCCATACAGCAGTGTGTTTCCGGCAATCCAATTTTTGGAGGGATCAAAGCCAATGCCTTCCTCCGGCCGGACAATTATTTTTCCACCGCTGAGTCCTTTCCCAAGGTAATCATTTGCATCGCCGGTCAGGGTCAAGGTCACACCTTTCACTGTAAAAGCTCCGAAGCTTTGACCGGCAGAACCTCGAAACTGCAGATTAATGGTATCTTCAGCCAAACCTGCCTGGCCATACCGTTTGGCTATTTCACCACTTAACATGGTTCCCACCGCGCGGTCAGTGTTACATACCGAGTATTCACCCTGCACCGGTTTTCTTTTTTCCAGGCTGTCCGCCGCTAGGTCAATCAACTGAAGATCCAGCACTTCCTCTAAACCATGATTCTGTGTTTTTGTGCATCTTGGCTGGATGGAAGCCGGCAGTTCCGGCACATACAGAAGGTCCGACAAATCCAGCAAAGCTGCTTTCCCCTGGGTGTCTTTTCTTAATCGCAGGCTTTCGGTCTGCCCGATCATATCGTCCACCTTGTGATAACCCAACTGTGCCATGATTTCTCTCATTTCCATGGCCACAAAGGTGAAATAATTTTCCAGGTACTCTGGTCTTCCGGCATATTTCTTTCTCAGGTTTTCATCCTGGGTGGCGATCCCAACAGGACACTTGTTTCGGTGGCATTGACGACACATGGTGCAACCACTGGCGATCATAGCCGCGGTGGTGAATCCATATTCTTCTGCACCCAGCAGGGCTGCAACCACTGCATCCCTTCCGGTACAGAGCTTTCCGTCTGTCTGAAGGATAACGCGGCTCCGCAGGTTGTTCAGCATTAAGGTTTGTTGCACCTCTGCCAATCCCAGTTCCCAGGGGATACCTACATGTTTCATGGAACTAAATGCAGAAGCGCCGGTTCCGCCATCATGACCACTTATGAGAATGGCGTCTGCATGGGCTTTGGCCACACCGGCAGCTACGGTACCAACACCGCTTGAAGCCACCAGTTTAACATTGATCCGCGCTTTCTGATTAGCGTTTTTCAGATCAAAAATTAATTGGGCTAAATCCTCAATGGAATAAATATCGTGATGAGGGGGAGGGGATATTAAATCGATACCCGGCAAGGAATGACGGACTTCTGCAATCTCCACCGTTACCTTATCGCCGGGCAGATGGCCGCCTTCACCCGGCTTGGCTCCCTGCCCCACTTTAATCTGAATTTCATCCGCATTTACCAAATAATGCATCGTTACACCAAACCGACCGGATGCAACTTGTTTCGAGGCACTTTTCAGCTGGTTTCCGTGAATATCTTTAAAATAACGGACTGGGTTTTCACCGCCTTCACCGCTGTTGCTTCTGGCACCCATCCGGTTCATGGCAATGGCCATGGTTTCATGAGCTTCTTTGCTGATGGAACCAAAGGAAACCGCCCCGGAGGTAAATCGTTTTCGGATGTTTTCCACCGATTCTATTTCTTCCACTGGAATGGATTGACCAGGTTTGAAATTCAACATCCCCCGAAGGGTTTCTGCATGTTGCCGATTGTGATGCAGGTCATCGGAAAGTTCCCGATAGACTTCATAGCTGTTCAGGCTGGCTGCCTTTTGAAGCATATTAACCCGATAAGGATTAAAGAGGTGGGATTCTCTGCCTTCCTTCCAAAAAAGTTCTCCTCCCGGCTGCAGATCGCCTCGTTGAATTTCAGTAATGCTATAGGCAGGCTTGTGACGTTTCAGGCACTCTTTGGCAATTTCTTCCAGTCCAATGCCAGAAATGCGTGCTGCTGTACCTGGAAAATAGGCTTCCACCACTTCATCCGCAATACCGATGATTTCAAAGGTTTGGGCTCCCTGGTAGCTCTGCAGCGTTGAAATACCCATTTTGGCAATAATTTTTAGCAGTCCTTTCTCCAGGGCACTGCAGTAAGAATTGATTTCTTCTGTTTTATCCGGTCCAATGGTTTCAAAGCCAATATATGGATTTAACGCCGTTGCACCGAAACCGATGAGCAGTGCCAAGTGCATCACGTCTCTGGCATCTCCTGCTTCTACAATCAAATCGGCTTTGGTTCTAAGCTTGCATTTTACCAGATGCTGATGCACAGCACTTACCGCCAGCAAACTGGGGATTGGCGCATTATAATAATCGATATTTCGGTCGCTTAATATCAGGATATTATGTCCTTGAAGAATATTTTCTTCCGCCCTCTGACAGAGATTGTCCAGAGCATGGCGCAACCGATCCGGTCCGCCGTCAGTTTGGAATGTAATGGGTAGAGAGACCGTTTTAAAATCATCGGTATAAAGATGGCGTAATCCCTCCAGATCCTGATTCAATAGTACAGGACTGTCAATTCGAATAAAGCGCTTCTTCTCCGGTATCTCCACTTTATCCACAAGAAGCCCATGATTGCCTAAAAATTGAACCAAAGACATGGCTTTTTTCTCCCGGATAGAATCGATGGCTGGGTTGGTCACCTGAGCGAACTTCTGTCGAAAATAATTAAAGAGCAGTTGCGGCTCTGCCGACAACGCTGCCAGCGGAATGTCCATCCCCATGGCTCCAATGTTTTCCTCTCCATTTTTTGCCATTGGAGTTAGAATATATTTGATTTCCTCTTTGGTATAACCAAAGGTCTTTTGTTTTTTACGCAGCAAATCCGGGTTCATGAGGCGGGGATCCGGATATTCGTCCATTTCTTTCATGGTTAAACGATTTTCGGTGATCCACTGCTCGTAAGCATGTTCCTTAGCTACTTTGGCTTTAACCGCTTCGTTTCGGAGAAGCACTCCTTCTTCCAAATCCAGCATCATCAGGTGGCCTGGTTGCATGCCGCCTTTTTCGATGATATGCTCCGGGCTTTCGTCCAGAACACCAGTTTCGGAGGCCATTACAAAAATATCCTGATCCGTAATCCAGTAGCGGCAAGGTCTAAGTCCGTTACGGTCCACAGCTATCCCCACTTTTCTTCCATCCGTAAAGGCAATGGTAGCTGGTCCGTCCCAGGGCTGCATCAGCCTGGCGTGGTATTCGTAAAATGCCCTTTGGGAGGCCGGCATGGCTTCATTTTTATGCCACGCTTCCGGGATCAACATCATCATGGTATGTTCCAACGAGATCCCGTTGGCCACAAAAAACTCAAAGGTATTGTCAAGACTGGCAGAGTCACTACCGGCTGGTTCTATCACCGGCAAAATCTTCCCGAATTCATCGCCAAAAAGATCTGATTTCATCACACCTTCTCGTGCGTTCATCCAGTTCACATTCCCCGTAATGGTATTAATCTCACCGTTATGGGCAATGTATCGATAGGGATGAGCCATCTTCCAGGAAGGAAACGTATTGGTGCTGTAGCGTTCATGGACAATGGCCACGGCGGTTTTAAAGGTGGGATTCATCAAATCCGGGTAGAACTCCTGGAGTTTATATCCAAGGATCTGTCCTTTATAAACAACGGTTCTTGCAGAAAGGCTGCAAACAAAGAAATATTCCGTATAGGGGCGCTGAGAAGCAAGAATCTTTTGCTGAACCTGTTTTCGCACCATTAGCAGCTTTCGTTCAAAGGCGTCCGCATCCTGTTTTCCTCGTCGAATAAAAACCTGAATCACCATTGGCCTGGTGGCACGAGCCGATATGCCGCAGGCTTCCTGCTCAACCGGGACTTCACGCCAGCCAAGTAAATCCTGTCCTTCTTCCTTTAATACCTTTTCAAAAACGCCCTGACAATAGAGGGCTGCATTTGGTTCTCTGGGAAGGAAGATCATACCGACACCATAAAACCCCGGATCCGGCAATGAAAAATCCAGTTCTTTTTCAATTGAACTGAAAAACGCATGAGGTACCTGAACCATCATACCGGCTCCATCGCCTGTAGTGGCATCGGCTCCCACCGCTCCACGATGTTTCAGTTTATGCAAAATAGCCAATCCCTGCTCCAATATTTCATGAGAAGCTTGGTTTTTCATTTGAACCACAAAGCCGACGCCACAATTGCTTTTTTCCATTGAAGGGTCATATAAACCCTGCTTTTGAGGTAGTTCCGGTTGTCCCATTTACATCCTCTCCTTTGTCGCTAACATCAATTTTGAGACAATATAATGATACTGAATAAATATGAATTTCAACAAGTATAGTATGCAGAAGACTATCTGTCAAGAAATGTTGTTTAAAATTTCAGAATTGTTTATACTACATCGCAGTGGCATTCGTTTTCCCTTTGCTTTCATCACATAAATAGCTGTTATAAACTTCGATATTCGCAGAATATAATAGCTTAAAAAACTTTTAACCTATGAAATCAATCATCAATTGTTTGCTGGAGTTAGGATTATTTAATTTCAGAATGTATCAGTATAATGTATAATGAACATAATTAAAAATGACAGGATGATCATTCATGTTTACCGGTAATGCTTATATACTCCTTTTCTTCATCTACGGACTGGCCTTTTTCACCATGGGAATTGCATCACTTTTACAAAGCAATCGCTATGAAAGCGACTTCCCCCTACAGGTTGCTCTACCATACTTAGGTGGTTTTGGTCTTATTCACGGTGCCACTGAATGGATTATCATGGCTCGCATATCCGGTCTTGTTCCGGAATTCCATCGCCATTTATTGGTTTCAGGTAGCTTTTTCAATGGATTATCTTTTGTTTTTCTGTGGTTGTTCGGAGCTCATTTAATTTATTGGAGTTCATATTGGAGACAGATTTTAAAAAGAATGCCCCTGGTTATTTATGGTGTTTGGGTTAGTGCGTTTATTATATTATTTTCCTATTTTGGTCTTGATTCCCTTCACTGGCTGTTTATTGAAGATGTTTTCAGTCGCTATTTTATTGGATTTCCCGGTGCTTTGATTACTGGAATCGCACTTTTTCACCATGCAAAAGATACAGATAACCTTATGCTAAAAACAGTTGCTATGAAAATGAGAGCATTAGGATTTTTCTTTGTTTTGTATGGTTGTTTAGCAGGCCTTGTGGTTAGTCAGAAAAATTTCTTTCCAAGTAATATCATTAATCGCGTTACATTTTATTCACTTCTTGGATTTCCTGTGGAAGTGGGAAGGGCTTTTTCGGCTATTGCTATAACCATTTTAGTGGTCAATTTGATTCGTATTTTTGAATGGGAAACCAAAAGAAGGCTGGATCGTCTCACTCAAAAACAAGTGATTCACCAGCATCGGAGTGAATTTGGTCGCGAGATTCACGACGTCATTATTCAGCATATGTTTGTCATCGGATTACAGATAAATGGAATGATATCAAATGAGGATGATCCGGAAAAAGAAGATTCTCTAAAAAAAATCAGACATGATCTTGACTGGGTTACAGAGCAAATGCGATCCTACATTGAACAGGGACCAGAACCTATTATTCAGATTGAAGATCTTCAGCACGCTCTTCTGGAACTGTCAAACCAATTTAAAAATAACTGGGATTTGCCGGTTGAATATATTGATAAAATGCCTGATTTTACTTATGGAACACTTTCAAAGCAAACCATGACACAATTATATTATATTGTACAGGAAGCCTTATGGAACGCCTTCAAGCACTCAGGAGCCAGTGAAGTGAAGTTAATTTCCCGCTCCACCATGACCAGTATCTTGGTGAATGTGATAGACAATGGGAAAGGTTTTGATGCCACAAAGGGCGATTTATTTGACCAACATTTCGGATTGAAAAACATGGAGGAACGAACTTCTTCCATTAATGGAAGGTTAACCATTACAAGCAATCAAAAAGGAACAAGTGTTGCGATCACAGTCCCATGGGAGGAGATAAATAATGAGTAACAACATTCGTGTTTTTTTAGTTGATGATCATGCTATTGTTCGATCCGGCATTGCGAACCTAATAGAACATAGTGACGGCATCACAGTTTGTGGTCAGGCAGGATCGTTGAAAGAGGCATATGTTAATATTAAAAGTTCCAAACCAGACATTGTTTTGCTGGATATAAAGCTGCCCGATGGCGATGGCGCCTCCGGATGCCGGGAAATCAAGAAACAAAATCCATCCGTCAGAGTCATGATTCTGTCTGCTTTTGCTGAAGATTCAATTGTGCTTGAAGCCATAAAAGCCGGTGCCGACGGCTATTTACTTAAAAGCGTAGCCAGTGAAAATATTATTACCGGTTTAAAGGATGTTGCTGCCAATAAACCAGCTCTGGATCCCATTATTGTAAGTAAAATCATGAGCTCGGTGAAGAATAAACAACCACAGGATGAATTTCTAAGCCCTCAGGAACAGGAAATTATTGAGCTGGTAAGTCAGGGAAAAACCAACCGGGAAATTAGCGAAGTCCTTGTCCTTTCTGAAAAAACTGTTCGGAATAACGTGAGTAAACTCCTGAAAAAGCTAAACGCGACCAATCGGACAGAAGCGGCCATGTATTGGCAGCGCATGAAATTATTAAAATAATTATTGTTAAGGCATCGAAGGATATATATCCCTTTTTTAAAGGACATGTTCCAGCAAGCAGGTGTACATGGCGAAACGTTTTCATGATAAATTTAGATTAGTCATCATCAATTTGTTTATGTTTCAGTTTGTCATGTATTTAACAATTTAAAAGGGGGATTTACCGTGAAAACCAAAAGAATGAGTTTAATTGTATCAATGCTTCTGCTTTTTGCATTGCTGTTCACAACGGCCTGTTCACCAACAGGTACAGATGCAACAGAAGAAACAAATGGAGCTGAAGAAAGTACTTCTAACGGCTCTTTAGCAGGACACTATGTTGGCTACTCCTGGAGAGGTGAAGCAGGTGGCGGAACCTTTGACGAAGCGAACCAGTATATCGAGACCATTCTGCAACTGGATGATGACGGTACCATTCTGGATGCGAAAATGCTTTTCTTTGTAGAAAAGGACGGCTATTGGACAACACGTCAGAGCGGAAACGCATTTGTGGAAGTAGATTTTGATGTTGACCCGACTCCAGCGTTACCAGGTGATAACTATGAAGCCGGCGATTCCATGTTTACAGTCTACACGGCGGATATGATGTCCTTCTATGCAGCTGCCGTCAACGAAGATAATACCGCTGCCATTGCCTTGGTATGCCCGGTAACACGTTATCAGTTTGAGTATAAGTTTGATGCTGACGATGACTTTGGTAAAAGCATGAGCGAATTAACGGTAGACAGTGGCGATATGGTGCCAACCATCCTGACATCCGGAGCCGGTTTAATGAAACCAGACAGCTGGGATGAGCTAGAAGGAAGTACGATTTTCGACATTGATATATGGTCACATGTTGTCAACGATAAAGGAATTTTGGCAGGAATTGATAATGACTCTTCTGTTCAGGAATTTTTGGAAGCCTTTGGAATTGAGTTCGCCGATGGACTTCCTCAAGTCATGGAAACTACCTATGGGTACTTCGGTAATGGTGGTTGGGCTGGTAACTTTAATGCCCTCGAAGAATCTCTGATTGGCCAAAATGCCACAGAGTTAACGTCACTGGTAGACTGGTCTGTTGATCGTTATGCTGGTGCTTTAAACGAAGATAATGTATTTGGCGTTGATGTGGAATCCGGTGCGACTCGTACAGTGCAAAACTCTATTGATGGTATTTCCGGTGCTACGGTACGAGTATCTCGAGAAGCCACCTCTTATCAAAGAGCGCTGGTTGATGCAGGTATAATCAGCGAAGAGGATGTCGTCATAGGAAGATTCTAAAAAACATCTTTAAATTGAAAAGACAGGGTAACATTTATCCCTGTCTTTTTTCTGTCTAAATAAAAGCCCACTCACAATTTAAACTGTGAATAGACTATTTGGTGCCATCGGAAAACAAGTTCCCTGCTCCGCCATGATTCCCAAGATAATGATAACCGCGAAAAAGAGTGTCCAGGTGACGACGGATACAAAAGTGTATTTTTCGAAAATAAGGTTAATGCCGGTAATAATAAGCATGACAGGCCAGAACTGAAACAAGTATCGAAAGCTGATAAGTCCGATGATACCAAAATTCCTCAGCAGAAAAAAAATTCCAAGACCAATTAAAATAATGCCTGGTGTATAGTCCCGATTCTTCATTTTATCACTTCCTTTGGTTCGCAATAACATAAACGCCGATCAGAATAAGGGCCACAGGCCATATATAACTGAAATCGAACCAATAGATACGAAAAAAATTTCTGGAAAAAAACAGGGAACCCAGCACAACCAAAGCAATGCCAATGGCTACGTTGTTATTATCCCTTTTTGGCTCGTTTTTTCTGTCATCAGACCGATTATCTCTTGGCTTTTGAAAGGTTGCGGTTCCTTCTTCTTTATTTAGCTCCTCCTCGTCCACCTCCTCTATCTCAATGTAGGTTTCATCTTCAGAAATATCCATAGGTTTCTCCGGCATGATAATAGCGGCAATAATGTAGGCTATAACTCCGGCACCTCCCACAAAGGTAAAGACCACCCAAATCAGACGTACCAAAGTGGGGTCCACTTCAAAATACTCAGCTACGCCGCCGCATACACCCGCCAGTTTTTTATCTTCCCGCGAACGATAAAATCGTTTTTCCATATTAATCTCCTCCGTTTATAATTGGTTTCATGATATACTACGCCATTCATTCTCATTTGTTTGATTTAACAAACAAAAAAATTCAGTCGTTTTATGCCGACTGAATTTTTTTGTCCTGTAGGAACTTCAATTGTATCATTGCAACTATTTTCTAATGAGGTACATGATGGCAATATCATCGTCCAGCATTTTTTTGTCCGTTTTCCCAAAAGATGCTAATAACTGGTCCAAAAATTTTTCAGGGTCTTTTAAAGCGGTACTATCCAGGAGCCTGGCGTGCTCCATCACGCTGGTATGACTCTTGCTTTCTTCAGGATTGCTGGAGTGTTCAAAAAGACCGTCGGTAAAATGCAAGATGCCTTCTCCGTGTTTCATGGAAATGGTATGGTCTTCATAATCTACATCATCGAAAAGCCCAATTAAGAAGCCATTGGATTTCAATGCTTCCCATTCTTCCACATCTTCCCGGATGATAAATGGATACGGGTGACCGGCATTGGAGTAGGTGACTGTATCATCCTCCAGTTTTCCAACAAAAACAGAAAAACAGAGACTGGTGTTTTCTGCCATCAGATTGCAGAATGTAAGGTTGATTTCTGATAAAACACCGCTCGGCTGATGATTGCTGGCAATGGCATGGTTAAAGACCACTTTCAGCATGGAAGCCACCATGGAAGCGGCAACTCCGTGTCCGGTGATGTCCGCAATCATAAACCAGCTGCGGTCCTTTGTTTCCACATAGTCAAACAGATCACCACCCAGTTCGTCACAGGCCATGTATCTCTGGTAAATGCTCATCTTTTCCTGGTTTTCTTCGTTTCGGAAAAGGGAGCACTGAAGCAAGCTGGCAATTTTCAGCTCGTTCTTCATTCGCGTGTTCTTTTCCTTTAATTCTTTTTTCTGTTCGTAAAATTTTAATGCATTGTTGGCCTTTAACGGAATGATCACCTTCATCTGCTCCGGCGTAATGGGCTTGGTAAAATAGTCCATGGCACCCATTTCCAGGGTTTTTTTGATGCTTTCCATGTCGTTGACCGCGGAATTGACGATGACGGGAATATCCATGAACTGCGGGTGTTTCTTCATGTCTTCAAGCACTTCATATCCATCTTTCCCGGGCATCATCAAATCCAGGATGACCAGATGAACGTCTTCCTGCTCCAACACTTCGATGGCCTGGAATCCGTCTTCCGCGTCCAGAAAACCAATATCATCGATACTGTCTTTTAGTACTTTTTTCATCAGCTTACGATTAACAAGCATGTCGTCTACGACCAGTATTCTATACATAGCGTTGCGCTCCTTACATCTCCAGACCAATGTTTACTTCGATTTTGCCGGCGTCTGTTTCCAGGTCTATAGCAGAGTTTCCATTTTAAGTATCTCCGCATATTTTGTAGTCGTTTCTTTCCAGCAACTTCCTTATAAACAAGATAATAGGTAAATCATCCACAATCAACTCTATTCTCATCGCATGTCCTCCTAAATTTATCCGATGACTACCCCCGCTAAGACTTCCTCTTCTACAAGATGAAGATAAGCGGTGCTACGTCCCTAGGTGGACAAACTAAGTATCTGCCACCAAATGATACATTTGGGCCATCTACACATGGATAACAGTTTCTAACCTTCAGATAGAGTTAAAACTCTACCTGAAGCTAAGAATCCTGTTTATCTCTGTTCATCCTTCAGTGATTAAACATAGAATACCTTTAGTATAAAGGATAAGTTGTTTGAAATAAACCGTTTTAGAATATTTTCTGCCTGTTTTTTGTGAACAATGTAGTGATTTTCCCTTACAATCGTGAAAGGCGGTGATATTTCAGCTGAAATTTTACCCACCGCAGTAGCGGGTTAAAAAAAGTCGATGGATTTTCCTAAAGCTTAATGGTTTTCCAATTCCCTATTTGATAGCGTGCCGTCATCAGAACGGCTTCCACCACATACTGTATAACGGAAATCCACCAGATATACGTAACAGGCAACTCTAAAATAAAGATGGCCAAAAAGATCAGTGGCAAACGCACCCCTAAATTGGTAATGAGTGAGACACCAAAAGGTCCTTTCGTATCGCCTGCACCTTTCAGGGCCCCCGAGGTGACCATGGCGATTGCGATAGGTACCTGCTCAAAAGCTCCGATTCGAAGGCATGCTGCCGCCAATTGAACTGTATCTATCTGGTTGCTGAAAAGCCTCATGATTTGAAAGGGAAAAACAAAAAACAAGGTTCCGATGGAGCCCATAAGAACAGCAGCCAACAGAATCGATCTTCGTGTGCTTTTAAGCGCCATATCCAGATTTCCGGCACCCATTTGCTGCCCCACTATGGTTGCGGCCGCAACAGCAAAACCATATCCGGGCATAAAGGAAACGGATTCCGCCGCAACGGAAAGAGAGTGAGCGGCATACGCAATAGTTCCCAACTGGGCAATCCAGAAAGAAGAAAGTAAACGACTGCCTTCGTTCATGAAAACTTCCATTCCGGCGGGTACGCTGAGTTTTATAAGTTTTTTAATATTTTCTATTTCAAACAGATGCATTTCTTTCAATCTTAATTTTATTTTCCCTTTTTGACTGAAAAGGAAATAAAAGGTCACCACTGCTCCCAGAATTTGTGCTGTTCCGGTTGCAATGGCAGCTCCTCTTGAACCCATTGCAGGAAAGCCAAATTTACCAAAAATAAGGACATAATCAGCTACGATATTGAAAACATTGGCAAAAACGGCAGAAAGAAAGGGAACGAAAGTATTCCCGCTTCCTCGAATAATGGCATTCCCAATCATTTGAGGAATGAGAAAAAAAACTCCGATGAGAACAATTCGAAGGTACATGGATCCAATGGCCACCACCTCTGGGTCCTGTACTAAACTTCGAAAAACCCAGTTGGAGCTTAACATTCCAACGGTCCCAATCAGAATGCTGATGAGAATGCCAAGGCTGACGGCCTGGGATGCCAGTCGGGATGCTTCTCTTTCTTCTCCTGCACCTATATGCCTGGCAACCATGGCCGTAGCACCGATTCCGAGAGCGCCGAAAATCATGGCTGTGGTGAACATTATGTGAGCTCCCAGGTTTACAGCGGCAATATCCGCTGCTGTTAAACGGCCAACCATTGCTGTATCTGCCGTCCAAACCAAGGTATGCATGAGCATTTCCATAATGGCCGGACCAGCAAGAATCATTATTTGGGCTGTCAGGGATTTGTTTTTTCGGATCATGCCTGCTTCCTCCATCGTGTAATCGTGCTATAATAATGATGTATTCATTGTTTTATAGTATAACACAGCCTTACAGGTCTTTCATTGCAGGTTTATTGAGCACAGGAAGGATGAGTAAAATGATTCAGGGGTTAATTTTTGATCTGGATGGTGTCATCGTTGATACGGCAAGGTATCACTACCTGGCGTGGAAGAAGCTGGCAGACGAGCTTGATTTTCACTTCAGCGAATCGCAAAATGAAGCGCTGAAGGGGGTCAGTCGAATGCACGCTTTGGAA
Organism: Tindallia sp.; assembly: GCA_007134225.1. Lineage (GTDB taxonomy): Bacteria > Bacillota > Clostridia > Peptostreptococcales > Tindalliaceae > Tindallia. The sequence continues at coordinate 20,262 of SLLE01000038.1, read as the reverse complement.
ATTCTACTGCAAATCGGCGGTGTTCAGGCATCAGAGGAAAAAAAACTGGATTGGGCTGAACGTAAAAATGTTTGGTATCGCCAATACTTGAAAACTCTAACGCCAAATGATATTTTACCAGGAGTGCTTGAGTTTCTACGCGAAGCAAAGGAACGACGATATAAAACAGCCCTGGGTTCTGCCAGTAAGAACGCCAGGACTATCCTTGATCAACTGGAAATTATTGATTATTTTGATTTTATTGCCGACGGCACTATGACCCAGAAAGCCAAACCAGATCCAGAGGTTTTCCTGCTGGCAGCTGAAGGCATTCTATGCCCACCGAAGGACTGCCTTGTTTTTGAAGATGCCCTGGCTGGTGTACAGGCTGCACGGAATGCCGGGATGAAAGTGGTGGGAATTGGTAATCCCAGCGTATTAGAGAAGGCAGACATGATCTTTCCTGGTTTTAAAAACCTTCATCTGGCCGATCTTGAAGCTTTATGTCAATAATGACTGTTCTGTTTCCGGATGAAAAAAATGCATTTTATCCTGCCTTGGCTTGATGATCACGTGATCATTGACGGAAACTTTAATGGAAGGATCAACCCGTGCTACAATCGTTTGATCTTCCATTATTTTCAGGAAAAGATAGGTTTCAGAGCCCAAAAGCTCTGTCACTTCCACCAGTGCTTTATTTTCGACAGGAGTTTCCTGTTCTTCTGACGGAATGGTATCTACTTCCAGATGCTCCGGTCGGGTTCCCATAACAACTTTTTTTACTGGTTCTTCCAGAGATTTCAACTGGGCAGCTTTTTCTTCCTGTACTGCGACTTTTCCGCCTTTAAAGGAGAAAAAAAGCTGTCCTTCCTCCTGATTCAACTCCCCTTCAATAAAGTTCATCTGAGGGGATCCAATAAAGCCGGCGACAAACATATTTTCCGGATGTTCGTATAGGTTCGTGGGTGTATCCACCTGCATGACATACCCGTCTCTCAGAACGACGATACGTGTGCCCATGGTCATGGCTTCTGTCTGATCATGGGTAACGTAGACAAAGGTAGTTTTTAGTTTGTGATGAAGTTTGCTGATTTCTGCTCTGGTTTGAACCCGCAACTTGGCATCCAAATTAGACAGGGGCTCGTCCATCAAGAATACGCGAGGATCTCGAACAATGGCTCGTCCCAGTGCGATCCGCTGCCGCTGACCTCCAGAGAGTTCTTTTGGTTTTCTATCCAAAAGATTTTCCAGACCAAGAATTTCGGCGGCATACTTGACACTTTTATCAATTTCGTCCTTTGGCACGTTTCGCAGTTTGAGACCAAATGCCATATTTTCATAATTGGTCATGTGGGGATACAGCGCATAATTCTGGAACACCATGGCTATGTCCCGGTCCTTTGGGGAAACATCATTTACCAGACGGTCTCCGATATAAAGCTCCCCGCTGGAAATTTCCTCCAGTCCGGCAATCATTCTGAGAGCCGTTGATTTGCCACATCCGGAAGGACCAACAAAGACAACAAACTCATTGTCCTCTATATCCAGATTCATATCATGTACGGCATGAAATCCATTGGGGTAAATCTTATTCAAGTTTTTAAGCTTTAATCCTGCCATTTAGGCCACCTCTTTTCATGATTTTAATGGGATTTTCCGCCGTCAGCCTAAAGGATTCTTCTTTATGGCCGATGCAAAGACCTTCTCCTTTTGTTAATTGATAGCGTGTCTCCTGTTTCGATATGTTCACTCTTATCACATTACCCAGAAATACCACCTGAAACCCATAAGCATCCCACTCTTCTGGTATTTCGGGAGAAAAAAGGATTTGTTTTTCCCAGGTGCGCATACCGGCAAAACCATTGACAATACACATCCATGCTCCCCCCATCGCAGCTGCGTGAATGCCCTGATGGGTATTACCGTGGAGATTGTCCAAATCCATGCGAATGTTCTTTAAGAACAATTCTTCGGCTTTTTCCATCTCTCCGATTTCTGCATAGAGTATGCTGAAAATACAGGTGGAGAGCGATGAATCATGTGTGGTAATGGCATCATAATAATGAACATTGGTGGCTTTTTCTTGCAAAGTAAAATGGGTATGGAGCAAAAACATGGCCAAGACCAGATCCGCCTGCTTACAAACCTGATGCCGGTAGATTTCCAGAGGATGATAATGCAGTAGTAAAGGATATTGTTCCGACGGTGTGGCCTCAAAATTCCAATATGCTTTTTCCATAAAACTGTCGTCCTGTGGGATGATTCCCTTTTCATCCTTGGATGCATAATACATGTTCTCACTGGCTTTTTGCCATAAGAGCCGTTCTTTTTCTTCCAATTCAATTTCTTCTGCAAGATTACGATACACAGCCGGCATTTCTTCTTTCAGCTTCTGGCTGTAATGCCAGGCAAAAGACAGATGATGGCTTGCCATTAAGTTGGTGAAATAGTTGTTGTTGACCAGTGCGGTGTATTCATCCGGTCCAGTGACGGTATTGATGACAAATCGACTTTTTTTTCCGGTAGAAAAATGACCGATCAGCATCCAGATTCGTGCTGTTTCCAAAAGGATTTCAGCCCCGTACCGATACATAAAATCCTCATCTCCGGTGGCTTCCCAGTATTTTTTGATGGAAAATGCGATGTCTGCGTTAAGATGATATTGTGCTGTTCCAGCTGGGTAATAGGATGAGCATTCTTCACCGGCAATGGTTCGCCAAGGATAAAGGGCCCCTTTTTGACGAAACAATGTCCACGCACGTTCCCTTGCCTTTGGTAGAATATGATAACGATACTCTAGCAGTTTTCTGGCCATTTCCGGCTGACTATAGAGGATAAAAGGCATGATGTATATTTCTGTATCCCAAAAATAGTGCCCCTGATACCCTTCTCCTGTCAATCCTTTGGCAGAAACAGTGGTTTTTCCATTTTGACCGGTGGATTGCAGTAACTGAAAAAGGTTAAACCGAATTCCCTGTTGCTGTCTTTCATCGCCTTCTATGGTGACATCCGTTTGATTCCAAAAATCCCTCAGCCATTTTTCTTGGCTTTCAACCGTGGAATCCCACTGGAGTTCTTTCCTATGCAGCAGAATATTTTCCCAGGAACGGATCAAGTCGTCTTTTTCATCCACCTGACCATCAGCGTAGAACAATTCTTTTTCCAGTTGAATATCCATAAACCTTCTGGCCTTGATGTGGTATTCATTTTCCAACAATCTACCTTTGAAGGTTTGAACTGATTCGTAATGACAGTGAGTCTGTAGTCGATTTTTCACAGCGCTTAGGAGAATCAGCCCGGAATTGACGGTTTGCTGCAGCAACATGGCATTTTCTTCATCCTGAAAAGACTCTAAAACATTGAGGGCCTGCCCGCGCAAGTTGGCTCCAAAGCGAGGATCTTCGGCTGCTTCCTGATTCTGTACATGGCCATCCAGCATGGAGTTAATTCGTAATTCGCCGTCAAAATCCAGTGGGGTGAGGATTAATCGAAGGATGGCTTTATTGGGAATGGAAAACGAAACCATTCGTTCCCATTTCAGCTGCAACGTCTTTCCTCTGGGAGACTTCCAGGTCACCATGCGAGTTAAAATACCGGTGCGAAAATCCAAATCACGCCCATATGCCATGATTTGACCGGTGCCCAGACTAAAGGGTTCATCTTCCAGAAGAATGTTGATTTTTTTGCCGTTTGGAACATTCAACATGGTTTCTGTATGGGTGGCATAACCAAAGGCGCTTTCATCATAGTGAATCGGCGTTTTTTCATAAAACCCATTAATATAAGTGCCTTCCATAGAACAGGATTCCGGTCCGTCGTATCCTTCTTCGAAAGTTCCCCGCAAGCCCAAGTAACCGTTTCCCTGAGAAAACAGGGTTTCTTTCAGGGCATTCAGCTGTCTCGGATATTCTTTTTCAACTATTTTCCATGGATGAATCTCTTCATGGTTCCAGATCGCTTGGTTCGTGTTTTTCATAGGTGCAGTGCCTCCATTTAATATGGTAATCATTGATATGTAGAACTGTCCGGACCTACCCGGACAGTTTAAAACTTTCATATGTCAGTTACTCAATATCAAAACCGGTGATGTCCTGCAGATCCAGTTCCAGCTCTTCAAAGGCGGTGGCAGCATCCAAGTTTCCGTTTAAAACATCATGCACAGCACGGAAAAAAGCAGTGGATACAGCGTTGTAGTTAGGTGCGCTGGCAGTGGAAGGTCTTGCAACGGCATTGGTGAATACGTCGTACAGACTTCCGAAGAATGGTGCAGCTTCCAGCACATCATCGTCTTCATACAGATCCATGATAGTTGGGTTAAGGGATCCGTCAACGGCTCTCATTTTCTGCATGTCATAGGATGCCATGAATAGGGCTACATCAGCGGCAATTTCAGGATTTTCGCTGTATCGGCTGACGGCCAGCTGCCATCCACCTAACGTTGCGGCAGGCTCTCCATTGGCTCCGGCCGGCAATGGACTTACGTCAAACCGGTCTTTTACCGCACTGTCGTCTTCCTGTCCCAGACTGTAAGCATAGGGCCAGTTTCTCATGAAAGCGGCATTTCCACCTTGCCAGATAGCTCGGGCATCTTCTTCTGCCATGCCGGTTACACCCTCAGGAGAAATGGTTCCTACCCAGGTGGCGGCCATGTCGATCATTTCCACTGCGTTTTCATTGTTGATGGTAATTATGCCTTCCGGACTGATAATGGTTCCACCTTCATTGGATGCAATCCACTCCAAAGCATTGCAGGTAAGTCCTTCGTAGGCATCTCCCTGCCATACAAATCCGACAAAGTCTTGATTTCCTTCATCTCTTTCACCTTGCTGAATAACCTGAGCCTGCTGTGCCAGCTCTTCCCAAGTTTCCGGCGGATCCAAATCATATTTTTCCAGCAAGTCGGTTCGATAGTACAGCAATCCAGCATCCGTGAACCAGGGAATAGCAACCAGTCTGCCGTCCACCGTGTTGTTTTCTACGATGGCTGGGAAATGCTCTCCCACAACGGCCTCGGCACCGTACTCATACAGATCCACAAAGTGTTCTTCCAGATCTCCAGGCCAAATGACGTCGATCTGGTATACGTCTACTTCTGAACTCTGGGCCTCAAAGAACTGAAGGTACAGTCCAAGTCTGTCCTGAGCCAAATCAGGTGTATCCAACACTTCTACAACAACACCTGGGTTATCGTCCATATACATTTGTGCTGCCATTTGTGTTAACTCCAGTTCCTGACCAACGGCACCCGCGGCAACGGTGATGACGACGTCTTCTTCAGATGGTTCCGCCGGTTCTTCCGACGGTTCTCCGGTTTCAGCAGGTTCTTCAGCCGGTGACCCACAACCTGCAAGTAAACTAAACATCAATACCAATACCAGTAACATGCTTAACCAAGTTCTTTTCTTCATAACTTCATTTTCCCCCTTTTTCTTCATAATCCATCGTTGGTTTATGATCAGATTCCTTTGCGTTCTTTTTCGCATTCCCCCTTTCAAAAGCGTTCTGAATCTGGTTAATATCACTTAAATTAACCCTTCACGGCACCTGCTGTCAGTCCCGCCACAATGCGACGCTGGAAGAACAGCACCAATAAAACAATTGGTACCGTCACCAGTACGGCAGCGGCCATGATTTCACCGAAGGGTTCCTGTCGGGCTACAGCGCCTGTAAAATAGGCGATGGCCACCGGTACAGTTCTTGCTGAAGGTTCGATGGATGTAAAAGTCAGGGCAAATAGATATTCATTCCAGGCGGCAATAAAAGCCAATAGCCCTGTGGTCACCATCGCCGGAGCCGTCAGCGGCAACATGATTTTATAGAAGGTCTGAAAGGGTGTAGCCCCGTCCACCTGCGCCGACTCCAGCAATGCCATGGGTAGTCCACGAAAAAACGAGGTCAATACCCAGGTAGTAAAAGGCAGTGTAAAAATCATATAAGACAAAATAAGGCTAATTAATGCCGGTAAGGACAGGGCCCGTATAACGGCGTAAAGTCCCGCCAGCACCGTTACCTGCGGAAACATGGTCATGGCAAGAATCAGGTAAAGGGTTGGCTTTTTACCCCGAAAACGTAGTTTTCCCAGGGCAAAGGCGGCGAAAGAACCGGCAACCAATGCCAGAGCTGTGGTGGAAAAAGCGATGATGGTACTGTTCATGACTCCACGGACAAACTGCTGGTTGTCGAACACAACACGGTAGTTTTGAAGGGTTGGAGCTAATTCACCTGTTGCCGGGTTTCGAGGCACCATGGTGGCAGGCGTCATTTGTAACTGAGCTTCAGTTTTAAGGGATGAATTAATGGCCCAGTAAAAGGGAAACAACAGATAAACAAAGATAATCATCAGAACAAAATAAAATCCCAGTTTGAGCAATCGTTGACGAAAGGTTTTATGAGGTTTCATCCATCTCAACTCCTAACGATTTAATATAGATGATGGCAAACCCGAAAATGATGATAAAAATGATCACACCAATAGCAGAGGCAAGCCCCATGTTCCGGTTTCCGATAAGCTGAAAATAGTTATAAGTGGCCATGGAATATTCACTTTGACCCAACAGCACCTGGAAGACGTCAAAAACCCGAAGAGCGTCCAGGGTTCTAAAAATCAGAGCAACTGCCATGGCTGGCTTCAACAGTGGAAAGGTGATGCTGAAAAACTGTTTTACCGGCCCGGCGCCATCGATGGCAGCGGCTTCATATAATTCATCCGGGATGGTTTGCAACCCGGCTAAAAGGAGCAATGCCATAAATGGTGTGGTTTTCCAGACATCTACAGCGATCATGGCCGGCAGTTGAAAAGAACTGCTGGCCAGAAAGGCAATACTTCCATCTGTTAAACCAAACCGATCTAACAGCATGTTAAACATACCGGTCCGGTTGGGCGCCAGCATCCACTCCCACATTCGGGCAGAAACTACCGTAATGACCGCCCAAGGAATGAGCATAGCTGTGCGGGTAGCACCTTTTCCTTTAAAATTGCTGTTTACTACCAGGGCAACTCCCAGTCCCAGCACCAGCTCTAGGAAAACGGAAGTAACGGTGAATACCACGGTGTTTTTAATGGCATCGATAAAATCCACATCCGTTGCTCCCAATACATATTGATTGCCCATCAGGCTGAACTGACGATATTCACGGTAGCGAATCGGATCTCTCGGCAGTACATCGATGGGTCTTTCGTAAACCGTATTTCCCGTTTCATCATCGATGACAATCTGATTGGTCTCTTCATCTACCAGCGGTTCCAGCTGCTGTACCGTCACACTCAATAAGCGGCGATAATTATCAAAGCCGACAAATTCAGTTTCCTGACCGCTGGCAAACTGACGGTCGGTAAAACTGGTGTAAAAAACCTGTCCCAATGGATAAATGGCAATTAAGAGCAGGATAATCAGAGCCGGCACCAACAACTTATAAGCGGTCCTTTCCTCTCTTTTTGCAAAGTTGGACTTCCGATGTTTTTTCAACCTTCCCCCTCCTCTCCCGCTAAGCTGTTGGACTTAATCAAATCGATCATTTCCTGGGTTGGATTGCTCAACCATGATTGATGGTTGGAAAAATCCGTTTTTTTCTCAGGCATTCTTGTTGACCTTTTATTCTCAACCAAAACCTTTGCAATGGCAACCTGATAGATATCTGCAGTCGTCTGCCAGGTGTAGCGTTCCCTGACTCTACGAAGACCCTGATGATGATAGTGTTTCCAATGCTCTGGTTCTTTCAGCAATATCAACAGATTTTCTGCGATTTTCGCTGAACTTTCTGGATCTGCCAACATACCAAAGGTTTCAGAGTTCTCTTTCAGAATTTCCTGACCACCGCCGTTGGCGGTTACAACCACCGGTAAGCCACAAGCCATGGCTTCAATGGTGGCCAGTCCAAAAGGTTCGTAAAGTGAGGTAAGGCTAAAAACACCTCCATAAGTTGCCAAAGCCCGATAACAGTTTGCCAGCTCTTTCTGACTGCTTAATTGAATAAAGGCGATTTTTCCCTTCAGGTCGCAGGATTGGATTATGCCAAGTATTTTTTTCATTTCTGCCTGCTCTTCTTCTTTCAGTCCACTAATGTCCTGATAAGGGTTTTCCACTCCCCTAACTGCCAGCAGTAAATTTCCTATTTCCTGCAGTTTAAAGCTAGAAGCATATGCGTTGACTAATCCACTGACATTCTTCTTTGGGTCTAACCGGCTGGATGCGATGATCATGGGTAAATCTCTTCGGTTTTCATCCAAGTCTCTTTTTTTCACCTGATGCAGCTTTTCAAAATCCTGATTTTCAAAATAAAAGAGGTTTTGATTGACACCCGGAGGAGCTACCACAAACTTTTTATCCTCTTTTTGAAACAGATCACGGTACAGTACATGCTGGTATTGATTCACCTTTTCCTGGGAAGTGCTGACAAATCGGATTACGGCTTTTTCCATCGTTAGCCGTTCAGCCTGAATGCGTGTCGAAAAAGCATATTGGCGGTTTACGGCATCAAAGTGAGCCTCACAGATGTTCATTTTATACATTTTCTGCGCACCAAGGGAATGGGCCGTAAAGGAAAATGGGATACCTGTGGCTTCCTCCAGCATTACGCCAGCGATGCCTCCGTCGCCATAATGCGTGGTGACAAAATCCGGCCAGTTTTTTTCTTTGTGAAAAAATCGAAGAATTCCTTCTACATATTCCGGTAAATGTGGCCACAATGCTTCTTTTCGTAGAAATTTGTCACCGCCGAATGGAATCCTGATAATGCGTAGCCCTGTATGTGGGTATACTTCTTCTTCTTTCTTAAATTCCGGCCAATCCGGATCCTGGATCAGGCGCGTGAAAATATCCACTTCGTGTCCCTTCTCTTTTAGTGCATTTGCAAGTTCTTTTACATAAACCAGCTGTCCGCCAAAATCCGGGTGTTCTGTCCAATAACTGTCTTTGGCATCGAAGTTTCCCTGTGGATTAAGAAAGACTATTCGCATAGAGGCTCCTCCTCGAATTTATTGGGTAAAGGCAGATCAGAAATGGCTCCAACAAACCCAAGATTATATCCGGCACTTTGACTGCCGTGTTTCAGCGCTTCATGGATAGTATGATCCATCAGCACAGAAGCCAGGAATCCTGCCCAAAAAGCATCGCCGGCACCTGTTGTATCAACCACAATGTCAGCGCAGGAAGGCATGCTGACGGACTCACCGCCGGAATAGGCGGTTAACCCTCTTTCACCCCGTGTTAGAATAATGGTCATGTCCTCTTTATGGCTTAAACCAATTAATTGATTTTCATCCAGTGAATCTTTAATATTCCAAATATTCGCCGCATCAACCTCAGAGGGTTTGATAATATCCACCAATGGCATCACATATTGCCGAATCCAAGCGGCACCATCATGATTTTTTTCCCACAAATTCTGGCGAAAATTCGGGTCGAAGGTGATCAGTTTTTGATGAGATCTGGCATATTGAACTAAATCCATGGTTACAGCTCTTATATTCGGCATGGAAAGCGCCCAAGCTGTAAAATGAAATATTTTGCACCGGTCAATCAATTGGTAGTGGATCGTTTTATCAACAAGACAGTAATCAGCGTTTCGAACCGGCAGGTATTTGGGATTTTCCATACTTTTGGTAACAAAAATCATGGAAGTTGCTTCCTCCACCCGCTGAAGTCCTTCAGCGTTCACCTGTCGCTGCTCCAAAAACGCTTGAATATAGTCCCCAAATTCATCTTTCCCTACGCTGGCAATGACAGCGGTTTGAAATCCCATTCCCGAAAGATTAACAGCAATGTTTCCTGGAGAGCCACCAAAGACTTTTTGGAAATGAACGGCTGATTTCAATTCCATGACATAATCGGTAGAAATAAAGTCAATTAATAATTCTCCTACGGTTAAAACATCCAGATCCCCATCGCTTAAATAGATCTTTTGATCAAATTTCATTCACTACACCTCCGAAACAGGAGATATTAAAGTGCTTTTTCGAAAGATAACCGTATGAGGTAATATAATATTTTTTTCGAGTATTGGATGGCCTCCCATTTTTGCAATTAACATTTTACCGGCCGTTTTTCCCATTTCCAATATCGGTTGACGTACAGTAGTGATAGACGGACTATAGTAGGTTGCCATGGGGATGTCGTCAAAACCAGAAACTTCTACGTCTTCTGGAACCCGATGTCCATGATCCGTCAAGGCCTTGATAGCACCTATAGCCATCAGATCACTGGTGGCAACCATCGCTGTGGCCTGATGTCCTCTTTCCAAAAAACTGCGGACCGTCTTGTAAGTGTTTTCAATTTTAAAATTGCTTCGCAGCACTAAGTTATCGTCCATTAGCAGCTGGTAAGATTTCAAGGCATCCTGGTATCCCTTGAACCTTTCATAGCCAGATGTCTTATCCGTTAATGGTGCGCGGATCAACGCAATTTTCCGATGACCTCGTTTCAAAAAAAAACTGGTGATTTCAAAGGCAGCTTGATAATTGTTGATATCAACACTATAACTGTTTAAGTCACTGCAACGTCGATTTACGAACGTAACGGGCAATTTGCTTTCAGTGAAAAACTTCTGATGTGCTTCTGTCACTTTCGAAGTCATAAAAACAATTCCATCCACATATTTTTCATGAAGCATTTGTAAATGTTCCAGTTCTTTTTCATGGTTATGGAAGGTATGGCAAAGCACAATGTTAAACTGATATGCCTGAATAACGCCTTCGATGCCACGAACAATTTCAGCAAAAAAAGGGTTCGTAATGTCCGGTATCAAGACCCCTATGAGGCCGGATTTTTTATGCACCAGCCCCCGCGCCACCGGATTTGGCCTGAATTCCAGTTCTTTAATGGCCTTTAGCACTTTTTCTCTTTTATCCGGATTTACCGGTTTTGAGTCATTGATTACTCGGGAAACCGTTGCTTTAGAGACGCCAGCCAGTTTTGCCACTTCATTGATGGTTTTTTTCATTATCACCATATCCTTTCAGGAAATCGGTTTCCTCAATTTCATTATAATGCCCTTTCAAACACTTGTCAAAGAGTTTTTAGTGTTTTTTTCAGAATATTCAAGTGTCTTTTCAGGTTTTTCAATTAGTCTGACTTGTTTAACTTCAAGTCATTGCGGTATAATTATCACGACAACTAAATTCAAAAGGAGCGATCGTATGGAGCATAAAGTAGAATGTACCTGGATAGAAAACATGGTATTTGATGCCAACTTGGACGGTCATCATGTTATTATGGATGCCAGTCCTGAGGTTGGCGGCGAAGATAAAGGAGTTCGTCCAAAACCACTGATACTGGCGAGCCTGGCAGGCTGCACCGGCATTGACGTGGTGTCAATACTGAAAAAAATGCGTGTGGAATTGGAAGGCTTTCGCATGGAAGTTGGCGCTACCCTGACAGAGGAACACCCAAAGATTTACGATAAAATTATATTGACCTACTACTTTAAAGGAAAGGATCTTCCCAAGGACAAGCTGGAGAAAGCTGTTCAACTTTCCGAGGAAAAATATTGCGGCGTTTCGGCAATGCTAAAAAAAGCAGGATTGATTGAGTATGAAATTGTAGTTGAATAACGATTAAATATCAATAAACTGGAGGTATCTTATGCATAAGAAATTATTTATCCCAGGACCGGTGGATGTGGCACCGGACGTGCTGGAAAAAATGGCTACACCAATGATTGGCCACCGAACTAAAGATGCCAGCAACTTACAGCGAAGCATATCTGAAAAAATGCAGAAAGTGATGTTTACGGATCGTCAGATCCTATTATCCACTTCATCCGGCAGTGGATTAATGGAAGGTGCCATTCGATCTTGCACTCGTAAACGAGCAGCAGTTTTCTCTGTTGGTGCTTTTGGAAAACGCTGGCATGAAATGGCGGTAGCTAATGGTGTGTTGGCAGATCTTTTCGAGTCAGAAATGGGCAAACCCACAACCCCTGGAATGGTGGAGGAGGCCCTTGCAACGGGTAAATACGACTTGGTGACCATTACCCATAATGAAACTTCCACCGGAGTTATGAATCCGGTAGAAGCCATTGCCAAAATCATTAAGAAATACCCGGACGTGGTATTTGCACTGGATACCGTTAGCTCTATGGCCGGCACCAAAATTGAAGTGGATCAATTGGACGTTGATATTTGTATTACCTCCACACAAAAGGCTCTTGGTCTTCCGCCGGGTCTGGCCATCTGCTCCATCTCAGAAAAGGCTATTGAAGCGGCAAAGCAGGTATCTACTCGTGGATATTACCTGGATTTGCTGGCATTGTACGAATATATTCAAAAGAAAGACTATCAGTATCCTTCCACTCCATCTCTTTCTCATATGTTTGCCCTTGATTATCAACTGAATCATATTTTGGAGGAAGGTCTGGAAAATCGTTTTCAAAGACACCTCGAAATGGCAAAGTATGTTCGAAGCTGGGCTGAGAAACATTTTGAACTGTTTCCGGAGGAAGCTTATGCTTCCAATACATTGACCACCATTCGAAACACAAAGGGGATCAGCGTGGCAGATTTGAACAAAAAATTGGGTGAAAGGGGTTATTCCATTTCCAATGGATATGGATCTTTAAAGGAAAAAACTTTCCGTATTGCCCACATGGCAGAAACAACTTTAGAGGATCTGAAAGCTCTATTAAATGAAATAGACGATATCATCAAATAACAACAGACGTAACCGGGAGGTTATTATATGCGAATGAAAGACGAAATGAAGGTTCTCATTGCCGACGATGTGGCACCGAATGCTGTGAAACTTTTGCAGGAAGCTTGTTATGAAGTGAATACCAGGAAATACAGCCCGGAGGAGCTTAAAGAAAAACTGGGACATTATCATGTATTGGTGGTTCGTTCTGTCACTAAGGTTCGAAAAGACCTGATTGATGCCGTGGAAGGTTCTAATCTGAAGCTGATTGTCCGGGCCGGCGTCGGGCTGGATAATATTGATGTTAAGTATGCGGAATCCAAAGGCATTGAAGTAAAAAACACACCAAACTCCAGTATTGGCTCTGTTGCTGAACTGGTACTGGGCCATATGCTGTCATTGGCTCGAAACCTGCATCGATCAAATGTTACCATGCGTCAGGGAGCGTGGCCAAAGAAAGAATATAAAGGAACGGAGCTTTTTAACAGTACCTTGGGCATTATCGGTTATGGTCGAATTGGCCGGGAAATTGGCTCCAAAGCCAATGCCCTTGGTATGAAGGTTCAATTCCATGAAATTTATGATGTGCAGGATGCCGATGATTATGCGAAACAGGTGGGCATGGACACCTTGGTTACCACCTCCGACTTCATCACCCTGCATGTGCCAGCTCTGTCAGGGAAACCGCCAATTCTAGGAGAAACAGAATTTCAAAAGATGAAAAAAGGTGTTTATGTCGTGAATTGTGCCCGGGGTGGTGTGCTCTCAGAAGAGGCGCTGCTAAAAGCCATAGACGATGGCATCGTTGCCGGTGCCGGCTTGGATGTCTTTGAGAAAGAACCGCCGAAGAATAAAGCGTTACTGGAAAATGAACGGATCTCTTTTTCTCCTCATATCGGCGCCAATACCTTTGAAGCGCAAGAACGAATCGCTAATGAACTGGTGGAAATCCTGTTGGATTTATGCGAAAGGAGACATGAATAAAATGAAAATACGACCCTTCAAAGCCCTTCGTCCTGCTCCTGGTTTAGCTTCGGAGGTAGCATGCCTGCCTTACGATGTCATGAACACAGAGGAAGCCGCTAAAATGGCAGAAGGAAATCCTCATAGCTTTTTACATGTAATTCGGTCGGAGATAGACCTGCCGGAAGTATCCAGTCAGTACGACCATCAGGTTTATCGGCAGGCACAGAATAACCTGCATGACATGGTTAAAAACCAAATACTGGTGCAGGATGAAGTTCCTTCTTTTTATTTATATCGACAGCGTATGGAAGGACGTCAGCAACTGGGAATTGTTGCCTGCCATTCCATTGATGATTATGAAAATGGGTTGATCAAGAAGCATGAGTTTACCAGGCCGGAGAAAGAAAAGGATCGAATCCGCCACTTTGATCAGTGCGATGCGCATACGGAGCCGGTTTTTCTCACCTATCGAAGTGAAGAGACTTTTACCGGGATGATTCGCCAGTATGCAGTCGAACAAAAACCAGTTTATGACTTTACCACAGAAGATGAGATCCAGCATACCCTATGGGTTGTCAGTGACGAGGAATGGATTCACCGCATGGCCGAGGCTTTCGAACACAATGTGCATGCTCTCTACATTGCTGACGGGCATCATCGTACCGCTTCTGCCGCCAAAATAGGCCTGAAACGTCGTGAGGAAAATCCAGGTCTGGATCCCAATGATGAAAGCCAGTTTCTGATGGCGGTTTCTTTTCCGCAGGAAGACCTCTATTGCATGGAATACAATCGTGTGGTGAAAGATTTAAATGGTATGACTCCGGATGAGTTGCTGGCCAGAGTTTCCCAGCATTTTGAGTGTGAACCAGTGGAAAATGCGTATCAGCCTAAAGAAAAGCATGAATTTGGAATGTTGATGAACAAGCACTGGTACAGGTTGATTGCAAAGCCTCATACCTATGCAGAGAACGACGTGATTCAGCAACTGGATGTTTCGATTTTACAAAAGTATTTGCTTCAGCCAATTTTGGGAATTTTAGACCCTCGGACGGACAAACGGATTGATTTTGTGGGTGGCATTCGGGGAATTAAAGAATTGGAACGACGGGTACATAAGGATATGGAACTTGCCTTTTCCATGTATCCCACCACTATTGATGATTTGCTGCAGGTGGCGGACGAGGATAAGATTATGCCTCCAAAATCCACTTGGTTTGAGCCGAAACTTAGAAGTGGGATTTTTCTGCATCCTTTCAGCGACTACTAAAAATCTCATGTCAGTCCTAATCGAGTAGAAAAGGAGCCGCATTGCGGCTCCTTTTAAATTCGACTTATATCGTAAGGTGTTTCCTGGTATACAAAGTAATTGAGCCAATTGGCGAAAAGCAAATTGGAATGGGCTCTCCAGGTGACGACCGGATCCTGAGTGGGATCATCATTGGGATAATAGTTACGCGGTACTTCAATCTCTAGACCTGCATTCACATCCCTGTCGTATTCTGCCTTTAAGGTTAGGGGATCATACTCGGAATGACCTGTGACAAAGATGCTTTTTCCATTAGCCGTGGATGCAATGTAAACACCTGCTTCTTCTGATTCGGATAATATTTCCAACTCTTTCACAGGGTTAATGTCTTCCCTTCTCACTTCTGTATGCCGGGAGTGGGGAGCCCACACAATATCATCAAATCCTCTCAGCAATCGATGATTCGGCGAAAGAACCTTATGATCAAATACACCAAATATTTTTTTGTCCACCGGGTATTTTGGTATACCAAAGTAATGGTACATGGCAGCCTGCGCGGCCCAACAAATAAAGACAGTGGAAAAAACATGAGTTCGTTTCCATTCAAGAATTTTTTGCAGCTCTTCCCAGTAATGTACTTCATCAAAAGAAAGCTTTTCCACGGGAGCTCCGGTCACGATCATTCCGTCAAACTTTTCATCTTTTATTTGTGAAAAGGTTTTATAAAAGGTTTTCAGGTGTTCCTGGGATGTATTCTTGGATTCGTGGGTTTCCGGATGCAGCAGGGTCACATCAACCTGGAGGGGTGAATTTCCCAGTAGCCTCAGAAGTTGTGTTTCTGTGGTGATCTTCGTTGGCATCAAATTGAGAATAAGAATTTTGAGTGCTCTAATGTCCTGTGAATAGGCTCTGCTTTCTTTCATCACAAAGATATTTTCTTGATTTAATGTTTCGAAAGCCGGCAGATTATCCGGTATTTTTACTGGCATTGAGTTAGCCTCCTTATTTACTTATTTAATGCCTGATCCAAGTCATCGATCAGATCTTCTGCGTCTTCCAGTCCGACGGAGACTCGAATCATGTCCGGGCTGATGCCGGAAGTTCTTTGCTGATCTTCTGACAGCTGAGCGTGAGTGGTGCTCCCAGGATGAATCACAAGGGATTTAGCATCTGCCACGTTAGCCAACAAGGAAAAAATTTCCAGTGAATCGATAAACGTTTTTCCAGCCTCCAGTCCACCTTTGATTCCAAAGGTAAAGATAGATCCAACGCCTTTCTTGAAGTATTTTTTATATAAATCATAATACGGACTGTCTTCAAGCTCCGGATAGTTGACCCATGATACCTGCGGATGCTTTTTGAGAAAGGAAACAATTTTTCTGGTATTCTCGACATGTCGATCCAATCGAAGCGAAAGGGTTTCCAGTCCCTGCAGAAACATAAAGGAATTAAAAGGACTTAAGGCAGCTCCGGTATCACGAAGCAGCTGCACTCTGGTTTTGACAATATAGGCAGCTGGACCAAAGGTTTCGGTATACCGAATGCCATGATAAGTTGGATCTGGCTCCGTGAGTCCCGGAAATTTGCCACTCTTTTTCCAGTCGAAGGTGCCTCCGTCCACGATGACGCCACCAATGCTGGTTCCATGACCGCCAATGAATTTGGTAGCGGAATGAACAACAATATCAGCTCCATGTTTGAGCGGTTGAAATAAATAAGGAGTTGCAAAAGTATTATCAATGATAACAGGAATTCCGTGACGATGGGCAATTTGGGCCACAGCTTCCAAATCAATCAGGTTAATATTGGGATTTCCTATGCTTTCCAGATAAACGGCTTTGGTTTTTTCATTAATGGCTTTTTCAAAGTTCTGTGGATCATCCGGCTGGACGAAGATGGTTTTAATACCATATTTAGGCAGCTGTGCATCCAGAAGCGTATAGGTGCCGCCATACAATGCGTTGGCCGCTACAATTTCATCCCCTGCCTGTGCAATGTTCATAATAGAATAGGTGACAGCTGCTGATCCTGACGCCACTGCCAAAGCACCCACGCCGCCTTCAAGGGCAGTCATTCTTTTTTCGAAGACATCGGTAGTGGGATTCATAATACGGGTATAAATGTTGCCGGCTTCTTCCAGTGAAAACAATTTTGCAGCATGATCCACATTTTCAAACACATAGGATGTAGTCTGGTAGATGGGCACTGCCCTGGATCCCGTTGTTGGATCTGGCTCCTGTCCCGCATGAATTTGTAGCGTGTCGAATTTTCTCGCTTTTTCAGTCATTATCATCGCTCCTTTGATTTTTTCCCCAAGTATGAGAAAACCTCTCTTGCAGGTGCAAAAGAGGTATGATTACGTCGAGTCTCTCATCTCTTAGGTGTTCACCTACAGGATTTAGCACCGTGCATTTTCTGCCGGTTGCCGGGCTTCATCGGGCCAGTCCCTCCGCCACTCATTATAAGAGTTAAAATATTTAATTGATAAACATATTACCACCCTTAAATCTGTCTGTCAACTTAATTTTTTAGAAATTTTTTACACGCCTTATTAAATCGTTTTATCGAATCTGATTTTTATGTTATACTGAGGAAATATAATTATTTTATATTTACAGGAGGGAATCTATTTGTCCGATAACCGTAATGAGTATAAAATCCGTTCGGCGCGTAAAGAAGATCTCCCGAAGATCACCCGTATTTATAATCAGGGGATTGCGACGCGTCATGCAACAATGGAATCTGAATATAAAAATCTTGATGAAATGAAAGAATGGTTTATGACGAGAGATCCCCGCTATCGAGTCATTGTGCTTGAATATGAGGATGAAATAATGGGCTGGGCTTCCCTGAACTCCTTTCACTATCGTACTGCATACGATGGCGTAGCAGATTTCTCGATTTATGTATCTGAAAACCACCGGGGAAAAGGTCTTGGTAAAATATTGCTGGAAGAACTAGAGGCAATCGCCAGAGAAAATGAGTTTTATAAGCTAGTTCTCTTTACGCCGGACCATAACGAAGCGGCAAAAAAGTTATATATCAGCCGTGGCTTCCGAATCGTCGGCGTATATCATAACCAGGGCACCATTGATGGTCAATGGATTGATGTAGCCATTATGGAAAAGCAATTGGTGGATGTTCAGGATAAATCATCATAACTGCCAAAACAAATAAAACCCACTGCTTTAAGTGGATTTTATTTGTTTTCTGGTTGGTTTTCTGCCATGATCTCCGGGTCATATCCAATAATATCCTGTACTCGGTCCACATAGTCTGTGATGATTCCATCAATATCATACATCAATGCCTCTCGGATATCTTCTTCCTTATTCACAGTCCAAACCCATATTTCCCGTTCGTCGGCTCTTGCCTGACGTATGATATCCCGGTCCAGCATACTTTTATCAATAGCATAAAAATCCACATCCAGCCGTGACAGATTGCCAAGAGCATAGTACATAATCTGCCCCAGTTTAATGTTCGGATTCAGCGCTCTGACATGCTTCAGAAATTCATAGTCAAAAGACTGGACATAAGCATCTTCCTCCATACCCGCTCTCTCAATGGAACGAACCACTTCTTCCGCCAGGATATCAATGGGACCGTAGGCTTTGACGTCCACGATCACTTTTGCTTTTCCTTTCACTTCTTCCAGCACCTCATCCAGAGATGCTACGGGTTCTCCTTTGAATTCCTCTGAAAAATGACTACCCACATCTAGCTGAGACAGTTCTTCGAAGGTAAGCTCCATGGGTCTTTCAGGTATGCCGGCGACCCGGCTTAATCCCATATCATGATTCAAAATTACCACGTGATCTTTTGATAATTGCACATCAATTTCAATGAAATCCGCATGCTGATCCAGAGCCGCACGAACAGCACTCATCGTGTTTTCCGGTGCGTTTAACGGATCTCCACGGTGAGCGGCTATTTGAATATTTCGCCCAATATGCATCAGGTTTTCGTTTAGTGAGTGGCCTACAAAAAAGGATCCAATCAAATTAATCACCAACACTGATAATAATAGTATTTTTCGTCGTCTAAACAAACGTCGTACAACCAATTCGAATTGTACCAGAATATGATTGCTTATTGTTTTCAGGTCATCTTTTACTTCTACACCCGTGTTCTGTCTTAATTTATAAAACAGCCTTGTCAAATAGATCATGTTGATGGGCAATACGATCATCGTCAGTAAAATTCCCAGAAAACTATTAAACGTCAGCAGATAGGTTTCCAGCAGACCGCTGACACGAATTCCAAGATAGGACGGAGCTAAGGAAATACCGGTCAAAAGAAGAAATCCGCCACCAAGAATAATTAGGTTAAGTAAAAATAAGCTCAATAACGTAATAACATTTCTACCTTGCGTCAGGTGAATGCTGTCACGTATGGCCTTTATTGTTGGTTTCTTTTCCAAAAGGATAAAATGAACCGTAAAAATAAGCCTAAGCAAAATGAACGTAAATAAAAGCAAAACAGCCTGATAAAGGTACATGGCAAGCTTGGAATCATCTATCAAATCCATCAGTTTTGGCGGTATCTCCAGTTCTGCGGTAATGGCTGGTGCTATTGGTAGTTCCACCAGAGGCGACAGAATTAGCAGGATGAAAATAAGGTGAAGCATACCGATTCCTATAATTCTTGGAACTGTTCGAATGGCTGTAAAAATCGACTCTGAAATGAAAACATCTTTTGAAAAGTACTTTTTTTGTGCTAAAACGATGAGTCCGCTCAGTTCGATGAAAATAATCATAACAGCTACAGAGGCAATTAGAACCAGTCCAATGAAGCCACGATAGCTTAGAACCATTCGAAAGGCCTGTCGATTCAAGAGTACGCCGGAACCAAAGGAAATCATTAGACGATTAAACAGATATGATAGCAGCGGCACAAAAACAAAGCTGGTTAAAAACATAAAAACCAGGCCATAAGCAATGTATTTTTTATAATGCCGTCGAAAGTCAATGAAACTGAGTGCGAGCATATTGTTTCGAATATTCATTCGTGAGCCACCTTAAAAAAACGAGTATGTGAGGTTGTTGTTTGTCTTCGATTAATAGAGAATTGAAAATGGTGAATTAAGGTTATTTAAAACAAACAACAAGCCGCACTGATAAAACAGCACGGCTAAGAGGTCTTCTTTCTTGAGGAATCAGGTGTCTTGTTGCAATTATTGGTGGAGGCGAGGAGAGTCGAACTCCTGTCCGAAGGCTCTTTGTCGTCGGTTTCTCCGAGCGCAGCTGCTGATTTAGATCTCGTCTCATCCACCGTTCAGCAACAAACTGTGGATTTGACCAGCCTTAGTTGTACAACGCAAAGTCAAGGCACCCCCTGCGACGTTCCCCGCTTAGATGACGTTACGACCCTGAATGGCGGGACATTCAGGCGCAACGAGCTACCCTATACTAGGCAGCTAACGCGTAATTGTTGTCTGCGTTT
>SLLE01000041.1 GCA_007134225.1 Tindallia sp. | reverse complement strand
GCAAATTTCCGATCCTCCGGCAGCCGTGTAGCCTGACCGAGTTCATCGGGTGCTGCTACGGCACGGCGACGGCGAGCAACCCGTGACCCTCGCCGTCATGAGCGCTGGCGCCCTCCGCCCAGCCGTGACAAGTCATGACAACACGGGGGCGCGTGCGACTCCCCTGGCACCCCAGAATCGCCGGCATTCGCCAGGTTCGAGCCGTTCGGCGCACCTGAAAATCGTGGTGTCGGCGGTTCGACCCCGCCCCTGACCACTTCTCGCGAATTCGGGCTCGAAGACCGCGTTAAGAGGCCGAATTCGCATTCTGTTCGAGGCTGGCTCGCCAGCACGGTGTGACAAGCTGTGACAAGTCCCTGGGGGACACCGGATCGCCCAAGACTGCCCAGATTCGCCAGGTTCGAGCCAGACATCACGATTCGCGGAACGTGGACTCACTTGTCACGCCAGAACCTCGTGTCCGAGCGAAGAACATGCTTCGAGTTCCATGCCGGATAGCTCCACCCTGCGCACGTCCGGTGGCACCGCGCGATGGGATGAGCCAGTCGGACGATCAGGTCACCTCTCGATTCGGCGACGCCACGCAGACCGCTCGCGCCGTCTACTCCCGAGGGCCGGGATCCTCGGTCGTCCCCCGCCTCCCTCGACGACCTCCACTGGCAGTGGCCGTCAACAGCCATGAGTGCGCCGACGGGTGCCGGAGGAAGTTGGCCCGCCAGCCACCGTTGCGCCTCCCAGTCCTCGCGCATCGCGAGACGTAGCCTCCCGTTGTCGGCAGGACCGCGAACAGGGAGGTTCTACGTGGCGAGGGCTGCCCTTCGGCTTCTCCCTGTCAACGCCCTGATCGCCCTCCTTCGGCCCAATGACCTCTGGCCACCGCTGCTGTGGGACCGTGGGCTTCGGCTTGTGGGCCTGGAAATTCCGATGACAACCGACGCCGGCGTCACCGTGCTCGACGCTGTGGCTCTTCACGAGCCTACGAATCTTCTATTGGTGGCCGAGTGCAAGTCCGGCGCGAATGTGGACCAGGATCAGGCCACCAAGCTGTCGCGACTGGATCCAGCCGGCGTCGTAAGGGCCGCTTCGGTCACGCTCGTGTCGGACCTGCCACCAGTCATCGAGACTGCCTACGTTTGTCTCCACCAGCATGCAAGTCGCATCCAGCGCGGTCTTGACGGCGCAAGCATCGCGGCGCCCATCTTGGCTGTCGCGCCGGCGCGGATCGAACACCGCGGCGAGCCATTCGTGAACCCGCCTCTGACCGACTGGCCGAACGAGGTGGACCTCCCCGGCCCTCCACCGCGAATCGTGCGCTTCGATGCTGAGTCAACTTCCGAAGAGTTGGTAGCGAGCGTCCTCAGCGAGTTGGTGGCGGCGCAGTCACACCAGCGACCGATAATGACGGTCCGGGCACTGACCGAGGCCATCATCCCGGAGTACGCTCTGTACGGAAGGCGCGAGCAGACCGTCTTGGGCTCTCGTGTCGACGCTGCGGCTCGGCACGTTGCCCAACAGCAACCGGAGAACTTCCGCTACCGACCACGCACTCAGGGCCAGGGGGAGGCAGCGGTCGAAATCCTCAGGTCACCGGAGGACCGCGATCCTCGCGGACGTACCCAGGCATACCAGGCCATCGCAAGACGTTCACCACGACACCGCAGACCCAAGCCGCCACCTGAAGGGCAACTGGAACTCGATCTGGTCTCCGAGGAGCTGGACCGGTTAGCGGATGCCGACGACCACGAGGAGGAGGACTCATGACGCGCTCTGCACTCGCTGAGCGGTTTGCCGACTCCAGCCAGCCGCCAGCCAAAACGTTTGTTGTGGAAACTCACCAGCGTGGCTACGGGAGTGGACGCGAGTGTCTGGAAGCCCTCGTCGCTGACACCGCAGAAGTACGGGCCACCGACGATTCCTTCCTGCATGAGGTGCGAGCGGACGGGATCAATCTCTGGGTCGACACGCTGGGTGGCCGCTACTGGTCGTTTCACTCGTGGTCAGGCGCGTCGGACCTGAAGAGGTATCTGAAGGATCGCGTAGAACGTAGGCGCGACGTCGACTTCGTCTGGTTGCCATCTGCTCACCTCCGCAACGTTTGGCCTGACACCGAGCTGTTGTTTCTGAGGTCAGACTTCCAAGGGCAACGCCTCTTGCCTGACACCGTCCAGGCGCGCGACGTTCGTGTCCAGGTTCGCGGCCAAGACAGCCAGGCCCTCTTGGATTACCTCTCGGAGAACGAGCAGTACCGGCCGGCGGTCGCTTTCGATCGCGTTGGCTTCCGCGCCCATGAACCGCAGTTCGGGACGAGCAACGAGGCAGTGGATCGACTCGGTCACTTTGCCGCCGTTGGTGACTCCTTCGAGCTTCACCAGGAAGTCGTGCGAGGAGTCGTAAGTCGGTACGCGCGACTGGTTGACCTCGTCGAGAAGAGAGCACTCGACTTCACTCCGCTCGAGAGGGGCGGCTTGCTCCCCCAAGGCACTCCGATCCTCGTACGCTTCAGTCGTCCGGTCCCGGATGTCGACGTATTCCTCTCTGGGCTCCTCTCGGCCCGTGAACCGTTCCGCCTTTGGGGTGTCCCCGAGGAGACCTACGACGGCGTGTGGTCGGTCGACGCGGTAGACCTTCACGTCGGCCAACGCCTTTCCCTCGACGTGGGCGCGGACTGGCTACGCGTATACCTGCCAAGGGGCGCATGCGGCAACACGGTCGTCAGACTGGTGTCAAACCTGCAGCATCGCTTTGATGGCAACGTCCGGTTCGAGGACCCGGAACTTCAGTCCGCCCTGACACTGGACGCGATAGGGCTGCCGTCCGGTAGCCCAGCACGCTAGACATCCCACGGCCGCTGTGTGAGACAACGCCAGTCGTGTAGGTCGCCAGCCGAAACCTCCACCGGCCAAGGAAGCACGGCGTTGGCTTGGATTCCCGCTCGCAAGACGGACCCTATGTGGGGTGGGTTGGCCGATCTCGAAGGTGAGGGTCCGCCCGCCCCACCAGCCGTGACTGCCATGATGCAAGGGCCACCGGGATGGTGGTGGAGACTCCGGTCCGGTGGCTCCGCGGAGGAGCCTGACTCGTCTTGTGACTGACGCCTTGGGGCTGTCTTGCTTTTGAAGTGTCGGCCCTCGTGCGGAGCCACCGGTACCGGTGCCGAACCTGGCGACGTGACCTCATAGGAGCCTGTTACAGCAGACACCTGGCAGTCTTGTCCGCGCCTGGTCCGGTGCCTCCGATGATGCGACCACCGGAG
>SLLE01000063.1 GCA_007134225.1 Tindallia sp. | reverse complement strand
TCCTCAACCTCCTTTTTGCTCTCGGTCCATTTGCGTAATATCTCTTCGTCGGTCTTTTTTCGATATTGGTTCACTGCCGACTCTATTAATGATAGCAGCTCCAGTTCGCTTCTGAAGTGAAGTTTTTTTCGTTCAGAATGTTTTTGTTAATGATTATCATTATCGTTGTTGCTTATTTTATATGTGCCCGCCACTCGTTACACCTGGCGTACAACTGTGTTACACCTGCGTTACAGTAATGATTATCGTTATCATTTACCTGATTTTAATCTGTACACCCCCTCTCCCTGCCTTCTCCCACCAGGGGAGAGGGGTTTATAAAATTCAGAAAAAAAAAGTGTTTAAAAAATAATCCAACGCTGTTTAAGCGGTTTAAACGCAAAAAAACCCCGAAAGTTGATCTGTTTCGATCTTCTTTCGGGTTCTATGCTATATTGGTTATAATGATTGCATCTAATTTCTGTCAGAAGTGTCGGAAGTTACTCTGTCCCGAATCCGACAGATTAGCTATTACTGCCGAATCCATTGTTTCGTCTTGTTGGTTTGACGCGGTTTTTATTTCCTTGCATTTTTTCTTCGCTGTCTTTCATGAATTTGCTGAGTTTGTCGTCCAAACTTTCAGGCTGACTGCTTTTTTCAGGAGAATTCCATTGCAACTCTGTCGGAGCTGTGGATTTCTTTTTTTCCTGGGCCTGTCGAATGGATAAACTGATTTTCCCATCGTTTCCAATGGAAAGCACTTTCACCTTTACTTTCTGCTTGTCGGTGATGAAATCGCGAATATTCTTCACGTACTCATCAGCAACCTCCGAAATATGAACCAGCCCTGTTTTGCCTCCACCCAAATCGATGAATGCCCCAAAATTTGTAATTCCAGCCACTGTACCTTCTATAATCTTTCCAACCTCTACCGGCATAAACTTGTTACTCCTCCTTGTAATGTTATGTAATTAACGAACTTTATCCCATTAACTACCAGTAACGGTAGGTGTTTTAGCTAGTGTCCCTGCGTTTGAATGTCGATGAGCACCCATTCCTCTTTGTTGACCATCCGCAGGTTCTTCCGTGCCATGGTTTCAATATGTTCATCATCGGTGATATGCTCCAGGGTATGTCGAAGAGACTCTATTTCTGTTTCCAGCTTTTCCACCTGATGCTGGGCATAGGCTTGCTGGGTTTCCAGCTCTCTCCGCTCCTGTTCCTGAATGTACCAGGTTCGGATTGGATTAAGGGCCAGCAATATGACGATCAGCCAGAAAAGTTTTCGGCTTAAGGAAGTTCGCTTCCTTTTTTTTGCCATAAGAGCACCCCCTGGATAAAGGTGCTTCGCACCTTTATCAATTAACAATTGAGAATTGAGAATTGAGTTCAAGAAACTACACCGTTTCAGACAGCAGTCGAGTCAGGTACAGTATACCCCTTTTTTGCGCTGGTTGCAAGGCTGAAGACAATTTTTCCTAAAAATCCGTCTTTAAGCGTCAGGGGATGCTTGGGACGGTATTACTTTATAAAGGGTTTCGGCTTCTTCTTTTTTCACGTGCTCCGCTGTTCGCAACACTTCAATATGAAGCGCCGGCTGGCTGATGGTGATGGTTAAATGATCGCCGGGCTTTATTTCCGTTCCGGCCTTGGCGTCCCGACCGTTAACCTTAACCAGCCCTTTATCACAGGCTTCTTTCGCAACGGTTCGTCTTTTGATGATGCGGGCGTTTTTTAAATATTTATCCAGGCGCATATTTTCTCCTTTTTGATCATAATAAAATCAGGCCGAAGCCTGATTTTATTATGAATTAAGTAAGGTTTTCAATTTCCAAATAATTCCCGCTAAACTCCGGCTTATCCGTTAATTTTTTCTTTCAATGTTTTACCGGCTTTGAATACTGGTGCTTTAGAAGCTGGAATTTCAATTACCTGATCAGGATTTCTTGGATTTCTTCCTTTTCTTGGCTTTCTTTCACGAACGTCAAAAGTTCCAAATCCTACCAATTGAACTTTTCCGCCTTCCACCAGTGTTTCTTCTACGGTTTCCATGAATGCATTCAGGGAAGCTTCCGCATCCTTCTTTGTCAGACCACTAACTTCCGCCATCTTTGCCACTAATTCCGCCTTGTTCACAAAATCCCCTCCTTAAAAAGTATGTGGTTCGAGATCCA
This sequence comes from Tindallia sp., assembly GCA_007134225.1. GTDB lineage: Bacteria > Bacillota > Clostridia > Peptostreptococcales > Tindalliaceae > Tindallia. The sequence goes on along the minus strand of SLLE01000063.1, from coordinate 1,105 downwards.
AAGTAATCCATACTATCCTCTATATGATAGAACAAAACATTTAGCTGTCTTGCTCAGAGGTTCGAAGTTCTTTTTCCCTGGACTTTTGTGTGTCCCATATTTTCTTAACATCCTGGATGCTGTTTGCTTTTTCTGTTCCAAACACATGTGGGTGCCGATAAACAATTTTTTGGGCGATGCCGTTCACCACATCGCTCATGGTAAAGGCGCCACGCTCTTTGGCGATCTGACTGTGGAATACCACCTGCAACAGCAGGTCTCCCATCTCTTCACAGATCTCCTCGTCATCGCCGCCATCAATGGCTTCAAGCACTTCCTGACTTTCTTCCACCAGATAAGGTTTTAAACTCTCATGGGTTTGCTCCCGGTCCCAAGGGCATCCTTCGCTTCCACGCAGTTTTTCCAATATGTCCAGCAGATGGTTCATATTATAATGTATTTTTGAAAACCTGTCAACCCTTGCAATATAAATACTTGTGAGTTCATCGAGGTTTTTCAGGTGGTCCAGCTGATAGAGTGGAATCTGGTGTGTTTGTTGATTTTCCAACACTCCCGCGCTTTGAACGACAACTATCGACTGTTCGTCATGGTAGTAGTTCATAAGGCTTAATTTGACCTGTGAAGCCACCATGGCATCATATACCTGGGTGATGATGACATCCATGTTGGTATCCGGAGGCGTTTCTTCCAGCCTAAGTCCATCCAGCAGTTGAAATCCATCCACCGGATCGTTGGGCAGCAACGGAAACATCACGTCCAGAAAGCTCATGGCCGGAAGGATGCTAAGTTGAAGAGACGGTTCCGATTCCGCTCTTTCACGAATCAGACGAACGGTTTCTTCCGCCACGTTGGGATGGCCAGGGACAGCATAAAGTACATCTGATTGCTTTGCCGCTGTCAGAACTTCTTCCACAATGGCCTGATAAACGGCTTCAAAGCTTTCCATTTTTTCATAGAGGTGGTCAAAGCTTTCAAAGACGATGCCCTCTGCCGCCAGGTCTTTTACCATGGGATGCTGACGGGTGCGAAGCAGGATCTTCGGATGTTCTTTCATCAGTTTATAGGTTCCCAGGGGCAGTTGGTCGATATGACCGGGACCAAGGCC
>SLLE01000100.1 GCA_007134225.1 Tindallia sp. | reverse complement strand
TTTCACATAATTAAAAACGTGACCTCCATTTTCATCGCTATAGGTGACAAATCCAACTACGTCATATTTATCCTTCAACAGGTAGTTAAACAGGCTGGACAAGGCACCGCAGTTTCCGCGGTTCGCAATGATCGCTTCCGGACCGTTAAGATTGTAATGCCATGTTAAGGGAGGCTGATGGACTCGGATGTCGCCCATTTGGGGACGAAAAAATGAGGCTCTCACATACATAATAACCTCCGACACGGTATCAATTTGCTTACGCAGTAATTCCGGATCTCTCCGAAACTGACGCAGAGCATCTTTTTTGTATCGACTGACTCCCAAACAATCAGGAGAAACGTAATAAACCCCAGGTGCTACCTTAGATAGCCACCGTATCATTTTTGAGGAAATATTATTTTCATTCATACCAGGTTTCATCATTAATCGCCTCACTGACCCACGGTATTCATCTCATAGAAAGCATCTCTCTTATGTCATTATGTCTACCCATTTCTCCTCGCAATTATTCTCAGCGTAAAACTCTCTATTACCTTTTGCTGAAAAAAGCTGCCCTAAGGCAGCTTGTGGATTTAATGAATGATTCGATCGTTTTGCTCGTATTCTCCGGGAAATTCCTCTTCCAGCCATTCGTCTAACATATATTGAACTTCAAGGCTGTATATTGCCTGATGGGACGCTTTCTTCACCTCTTCCTCCATAAGGTCCACGATCTTTTGGACCTCCTGTTCTGACATATTTCTATTAATATCAAACAGTTTTTCTTTCAATTTTTCTTTATAGTTTCTTTCCATGGTGGAACCTCCTCTCTTTGTCATATCCTTGCCATTATTAACCATTTCGATGCATCGAAACCCTGATTAAACCAGGTACTGCATAAACCTGGTCGCCACCGTAAAATAGATTGTTAAGCCAACAATATCATTGACAGTGGTTATGAATGGTCCCGAGGCTACCGCCGGATCAATTTTCATCTTTGTCATAATAAGCGGCACAGCCGTCCCTGCCAGAGTAGCAACAAATAACGTGATGGACAGAGAAATTCCAATGACAAATCCCAGCATGATACTGCGCTGCCATAGTGCTGCTATAATGCTAATCAGCACTCCATTGACGAGTCCGATAATGAGCCCTACCAAAGCTTCGCGTCGAAGAAGCTTCCATACATTTTTACCAGTAAACTGTCCCATTGTCAAGCCCCGAACAACAACTGCGAGAGACTGCGTTCCTGTGTTTCCTGCCATATCCGCAATCATCGGTATAAAAACTGCCAGTACCACTACTGCATCCAAAGTCTCTTCAAAATGATCTATGATGTTTCCTGCCATGACACCAACACCTAACAGAAGCACTAACCAAGGAATCCGATTCATGGAAGCTTTCAACGGACCTACGCTTAAATCCTGCATGCCGTCTTCAGAACCTGAAATACCACCAAATTTCATCATGTCTTCCGAAGCTTCTTCTTCCAGTACATCGATGGCATCATCAACGGTGATCACACCTACCATGACTTCGCCTTTTACAACAGGTAATGCAAGGAAGCTATAATTCCCCATTGTCCGGGCAACTTCCTCCTGATCCATGTCCACCGGGACAGATACGACTCTCTCCGACATAATTTCTTCCACCATTGTTTCCGGACTGGAAATGATCAATTCCCGCAAAGATACCACACCAATCAATCGATGTGCATCATCAAGCACAAACAGGTAGTAGACGGACTCAGCGTCCGGCGCCAGGTTTCTTAACCGATCAATGGCTTTTTCCACAGTATCGTGCTGGTATAGAACAAAAAAGTCAGTGGTCATTAAACCACCGGCCGTATTCTCAGGATAGGCCAGCAATTGGCGAATATCATCAGCCGATTCAGGATCCAGCTTGTTCAGAATTTCTTCTTTATCTGTCTCATCAAGTTCGCCAAGATAATCCGCAGCATCGTCCGGTGCCATTCGTTCGATAATCCGAACACCCCGGATGGGACCCATGGTTTCCAGCAGTGCTTCCTGTTCTTCGTAATCCAGTTCTTCCAGCAAATCCGCCAGCTCTTCATCTGTCAGTTTCGCGAAAAGAATCCGCTCTTCCTCATCAAGCTCCAGCAATGCCTGCGCCATATCATAGGGATGAATTTCTTCCAGAATTTGTCTCAACGTAGCGGCGTCTTCGTTTCGAATCGCTTCTACTATTTCCTGATGTAAATTTTCATGAATATCCGGCATCAAACCCCTCCCTTCGAGAAAATTAAGTAAAATATAACATACTAGATGAGTTGGGTCAACGCATATGATGTGCCGGATTTGTCCAGTACAACACTGCTTCATAGATTTTTTCCAATTCTATCGGTTTTGTCAACACATCATCAAAACCCTGAGAATAATACTTATGCTTATCTTCATCCACTTTATAGGCAGTCAGGGCAATAATTGGTGTGTAGTACCCTGTTTCACTTTCATATTCTCTGATAAGCTGAACGGCATCGAAACCGTCCATCATTGGCATTTGTATGTCCATCAGGACCAGGTCATATCGCTTGTGTGTGTAATATTGCACAGCATCAAGGCCGTTATCCACAAAATCCGCTCCAATATTAAAGCTGTCCAGTACTTTTTTCATTAATATTCGAGTAGGTTCATCATCTTCTGCCAGTAGCATGCTCAGTGGCTTCTCGAAGGGTTCCATTTTCTTCCCGAGGCTCATGGTTTTTCCCGATTGCTCAAGGATTCTCTGACTGCTGTCAGTTATCTTCAAGGGAACTTCAAAATAGAAACTGCTTCCTTCTCCTTCCACGCTGGTGATACCAATATTTCCGCCCATCATTTCAATATATTGGCGAGCTAAAGGAAGTCCAATACCGGCACCACCATATACCTTTGTGCTGCTTTCATCGACTTGATAAAAAGGATCAAAGATATAGGGAATATCTCCATGAGGCACACCGATTCCATTATCTTTCACTTCGATTCGAAAAACACCAACATCTTCCGTATATTCTTTTAAGGAATAAACAATCTCTATTTTCCCTTTATCCGTAAATTTAATGGCATTTGTCAGCAGGTGGCATATCGTTTTAACCAGCTTATCTTTATCGCCTATTACCAGCACATTTCTCAGGTCCTCATCTGTTACCCGGAAGTCAATGTGTTTAATTTCCATCATCCGATAAAAAGGCTCCACGCAGGTATTGATCATCTGCTGAAAATCAAAAACAGTCTCCTTCAGTGCTTCTGTTCTATTATGCAGCTTTGACAAGCTCAATAAATCATCCACCAACTCCAAAAGATGGTTGGCGGATTCTTTAGTAAAGTTCAGTAACTCCTGCTGTTCCTCTGATTCCATCAATTCATCCATCATGGTTAACATGCCTAGAATTCCATGCAGAGGCGTTCGGAGTTCATGGCTCATGTTGGATAAAAAAGCATTTTTACTGGCATTGGCTTTTTCAGCCCGTTCCTTAGAGGCAATCAATTCATTTTCTGCCACTTTTCGATCGGAAATATCCCGAACAATTCCCACGGCATGAAATTGTTCATCCTGCTGAAAAGCAGAAAGGGATAATTCCATGGGAAAAATAATACCATTTTTTTTCATTCCCTGAAGCTCAATGGTTTTACCGAGGGCATTTCCATAACCAGTTTTTTTAAATCGATCAAGCTTCAATTCATATTTACCTTCGTAATGCTTGGGACACAGAGTTTTATGCAAGTCCTTTCCCATCACTTCATCGGACTGATAGCCAAAAATCCTTTCTGCACTTTCATTCCATCCTGAAATACAACCATTTTCATCCATTAACACAATAGCATCCTGCGCTGCCTCCAGTACATGGCGAAATCTGGTTTCTCCTTTGATGAAATTTTGTTCGATTTCCATCTGGTTTGAAATATCCCTGGATGTAATCAGTATCATGGGTTGATCATAAGATTCAAGCATTTTTCCGTTACAGGAAGATTCCAGCCAAATGTAACGATCATCCTTATGATTTACCCGATAACGCAGGGAGGAAGGCTTCATTCCTGTAAACGCCTCTGCCATCTTTTCACTCGCAAATTGTTGTTCTTCCTGGTGCATCAGTTCAAAAACAGATTTGTCTTCCAGTTCTTCTGGATGATACCCTAATATATTCAAACAAGATGGAGAAAGATATCGAATGATTCCATCCCGATCAATGATGCTAACGAGATCCGTTGTATGACACAAAATCTCTTTCGGATTAATTTTCATTCCAGGATCCCCCTTTATGCCTCTCTAAAGCACAGGCATTTTATACCCTGTTCACCTTGCTTTAATCGCAGCATCCCTTTGAAAGTCCAAAAAGGAATAGCCAAAGCTCTGAAATAGCGTAAACAGCTCTGTAATTGGTAAACCCACCACATTATAATAGCAGCCATGAATTGAATTCACCAGCACTGCCCCTTCCTCCTGAATGGCATAACCACCAGCCTTGTCCAAGTAATCAGCGTGGTTCACATACCAATTGATTTCCTGTTCTGTTAAGGTGCGAAATGTAACGTCGGTACAAGCCAGCACGGTTTTCTTCCTCGAAAGCGAGGGAACTACAGCACTGACTGCTGTTAAAACCCGATGTGTTCTGCCGGACATAGTCTTGATCATCTCCATTAATTGAGTTTGGTTCTGTGGTTTTCCAAATAGTTGGTCTTCCAGTACTACCACAGTATCCGCTCCCAAGATCATCCATTCTCTACCCGGATGTCTTTCTGCCACATCCTCGGCTTTAGATCGGCTAAGGAATTTCACACGTTCCTCTATGGGGTAATGCCGGCATTGATCCAGAAGTTTATCTTCATCTACATTGCTATGCTCCATGTGAAATACCATCCTCATTTTCCGAAGTATTTCACTACGCCTTGGCGATTTTGACGCCAGTACCAATTCCATTTGGACACCTCCCGGTAGTAACTTACTGTAAGAAGGGATTCTCCTCATTGAGTAACTGTTTTTTTCTGTTATATCTGTTATAATTATAGATATTGAAATCAAAGAAGTCAAAGGAGGATCCATATGCCATCCAGTGTCAGACGTGTTTTTGTTGAAAAAAAGCCAACTTTCCGAACAGAATCCGAAAACCTTCTGAAGGATTTACAGGAAAGCTTATCCATAGCTTCTCTTAAACATCTCCGAATTCTGAATCGTTATGATATCGAAGGAATATCTCCCGAAGCTTTTAAAAAGGCCAAACATACCATTTTTTCCGAGGCACCTGTAGACGATGTTTATGAAGATACATTCCCTGCAGACGAGGAATCGATGATTTTTGCTGTCGAGTTACTTCCAGGTCAATACGACCAGCGGGCCGATTCAACAGAACAGTGCATCCAGCTGCTAACCCAGGGACAGCGACCCATGGTTGCCACTGCCAACGTTTATGTATTAAGCGGTTCTCTTACTGAGTCTGATTTAGCCGCCATTAAAAATTACCTGATTAATCCGGTGGAATCCAGAGAAGCATCTTTAGAAAAACCGGACACATTAATGATGGATATGCCTGAACCTAAGCCCGTTAAGATCCTCGAAGGATTTAATCAACTTGACGAAGATCAAATGAGACTATTCAGAGAAGAAATGGGTCTGGCCATGAGTCAGGACGATCTTCTTTTCTGTCAGGATTATTTTCGGGATGAAGAAAAACGGGATCCCACCATTACTGAAATAAAAATGATTGATACTTACTGGTCAGATCATTGCCGTCACACCACCTTTATGACAGAAATCCAGGATGTTGAAGTCGAGGACGGCCCGATGAACCAACCGGCAAAAGAAACGTATCAGTTATACTTTGATACGAGAAAAACCGTACATGGCGATCGTTTGGAAGAAAAATATCCCTGTTTAATGGATCTGGCCGTGCTCTCCATGAAAGAGCTTCGCCAAAAGGGATTACTGGACGATTTGGAGGTTTCGGAAGAAATCAACGCCTGCAGTATCAGTGTTCCGGTAGAGATAGACGGTAAAACGGAAGAATGGCTGGTGATGTTTAAGAATGAAACCCATAACCATCCTACCGAAATAGAACCTTTTGGCGGAGCTGCTACCTGCCTTGGAGGCGCCATTCGTGACCCGCTGTCCGGGCGGTCTTATGTTTACCAGGCCATGCGCATCAGTGGATGTGGTGATCCAAGAACGCCCATCTCCGAGACAATCCCGGGAAAACTGCCTCAACGTAAAATAACTCAGGAAGCAGCCAATGGCTATAGCTCCTATGGCAACCAGATTGGACTGGCCACAGGCCATGTTCGGGAGATATATCATCCCGGTTATGTTGCCAAACGTATGGAATTGGGTGCTGTTATTGCTGCTGCTCCAAAAGATCAGGTAATCCGAAAAAGCCCGGAAGCCGGAGATGTCATTCTCCTGGTAGGTGGAAAAACCGGTCGAGACGGTTGCGGCGGCGCCACCGGCTCCTCAAAGGAACATGATGAGCATTCCTTGGAAAGCTGTGGTGCTGAGGTGCAAAAAGGCAACGCCCCTACAGAAAGGAAAATTCAGCGCCTGTTCCGTAAGCCGGAAGTCAGTCGATTGATAAAAAAATGCAATGATTTTGGAGCCGGCGGTGTATCTGTAGCAATAGGAGAACTGGCAGATGGCCTCCAAATTGATCTGAATCAGGTACCCAAAAAGTACGAGGGTCTGGATGGAACAGAGTTGGCGATATCTGAATCTCAGGAGAGAATGGCGGTGGTACTGGACCCCAAAGATGTGGATTCCTTCATCGACGAATCTCATAAGGAAAATGTGGAAGCTACTCCGGTTGCTACCGTGACTGACAGTCGACGTTTAAGAATGCACTGGTGTGACCAAACGATCGTGGATATCTCACGGGATTTTCTGGATACCAATGGCGTTAAACAGTCTATTCGCTTGAAAATCGTTGAACCTAAAGAATCCAACAATCCTCTTAATACACTTCCAGCGGATATTGATCCATTTATGACAGGCGATCATTTACAATGGAAAAAAGCCTGGAAAACGAATCTCCAGAACTTAAATGCCTGCAGTCAAAAGGGACTAGTGGAAAAATTCGACAACAGCGTTGGCGCAGCCACCGTCATCATGCCACTGGGCGGAAAAAAGCAATTGACACCGGCTGAAGGAATGGCTGCAAAGATTCCGGTTTTGAAGGGCACAACCTCTACGGCCACCATCATGACGGCAGGATATGACCCGAAGATCGCTTCCTGGAGTCCCTATCATGGAGGATTTTACGCTGTCATCGAATCTCTCTCCCGATTGGTAGCCATGGGAGGTGATTATTCAAGAGTGCGCTTGACGCTTCAGGAGTACTTTGAAAAACTGGGTAAGGATCCGGAAAGATGGGGAAAACCCATGGCGGCTCTCCTGGGAGCTTATGCTGTGCAAAAAAACCTTTCCATTCCTGCCATCGGTGGCAAAGACAGCATGTCCGGTACTTTTAAAGAGATGGATGTGCCGCCAACCCTGGTTTCTTTTGCGGTTGGCGTTGAAAAGGCTGAAAAAATTATTTCACCGGAATTCAAAAAATCAGGTCGGCCGGTTATGATCACCCGTGTTTCTTATGACGATTCATTTCTTCCAAATTTGAATCAGCTGAAAAAAATGTATGCTGTTCTTCATCAAATGATCCACCAGGGTGAAATCCTATCCGCCAAGACTATCAACGGTCGAGGAATTGCCGCCAGCATCAGCCAGATGTGTTTTGGGAACGAAATTGGCTTCCAATTCTTTGATCCTCTGCCGCTGGATCCAAGAGAATTTTGGCTGCCGGATCCGTCAAACCTGATTCTTGAGATGAAAGATGAAGCCGCTGCTGAAAAACTATTCCAAGCCATTCCAGCTTATCACCTTGGGCAGACTTCTGATAAAGCCGTGATTAAAATAGGTCATGAAGTCATGCAGTTGGCAGAACTTGAAGAAGCCTGGCGCAGTACCCTTGAGTCAGTTTTTCCGACAAAGAAAGAAATATCCGGAACCATTCAGCAGATTTCGCACTTTCAGCCGTCCCATCGTATTAAACCAACTGTTAAAGTGACTCGACCTCGTGTGGTGATTCCTGCTTTCCCGGGGACCAACAGTGAATATGATACTGCCCGAGCATTGGAAAAAGCTGGTGCCATTCCGGAAATAGTGGTAATAAAAAATTTAACCTCCAAAGACATAGAAGACAGCGTTCGCCAGATCTCCCAAAAAATTGATCAGGCGCAGATGGTCGTTATCCCAGGAGGATTTAGTGCCGGTGATGAACCGGATGGATCCGGTAAATTCATCAATGTATTTTTTCGAAACCCACGTCTACAGGAATCTATCCATCAGCTGCTAGCACAAAGAGATGGACTGATGCTGGGAATTTGCAATGGTTTTCAGGCATTAATCAAGCTGGGACTTGTTCCCTTTGGTGAAATCAGGCCGCTGGAGACTGATTCTCCCACGCTGACCTACAATGCCATCGGACGTCATGTTTCCTGCATGGTTAACACTCGAATTGTTTCCAAACTTTCACCCTGGTTTTCATTGGTGGAACCTGGGGATATTCATACGATTCCAGTATCCCATGGTGAAGGTCGGTTTGTTGCCAATGAATCTGACTATATCAAATGGGCTAAAGCCGGGCAGGTAGCAACGCAGTATGTCGATGATCAAGGCAATCCATCCATGGATGTTGAATTTAATCCTAATGGCTCCTACCAGGCCGTCGAGGCCCTTAGCAGTCCGGATGGACGTGTGTTGGGGAAAATGGGTCATTCAGAAAGAAATGGTCTTTCAGTTGGAGAGAATATCCCTGGACACAAAGATCAAAAATTGTTTGAATCCGGCGTTTATTATTTCGGATCATAAGAAAAATTCATTTCAGGAGGTTTCACATGACAAAAAAATGGTTTTACGAAAAAAACAGCCCCTCCACGGTTTATGGATATGAAATCACACCGGTTCACGAGGAAAATACAGAGTTTCAGCACTTGCAAATTGTCGATAACGACCATTTTGGTCGAATGCTTATTTTGGACAATGTGGTTCAGACCACGGAAAAGGAAGAATTTATATACCATGAAATGATGAGTCATTTGCCTATCATGGCGCTGGACCACCCAGTTCAATCCGTGTTGATCATCGGCGGCGGCGATGGTGGCATTTTGGAAGAATGCCTCAAGCATCAGAGTCTTCAGCGTATTACCATGGTGGATATTGACAAACGTGTGATTGAGCTAAGCAAAGAAATGCTGTTTTTCACAGAAGCTTTTGATGATCCAAGGTTTGAGTTGATCATTGGTGACGGTGCTGGTTATGTTGACAGTCCGGAGGCACAGGATCGAAAGTTCGATGTCATAATCGTCGACTCTCCGGATCCTATCGGACCGGCTAAAGTCCTTTTTGAAACCCCCTTTTATCAAAGCATAAAAAATTGCCTTAACCCGGACGGTATAATGGTTCGCCAAGCTGGAGTTCCAGTCTTCCAGGCACCTGAACTGAAAGAAGCCGTGGAACGAGTTTCCCATTGTTTCCCGAAGGTGGAAGTCTACCGAGGTGTCGTTCCGGTTTATGGCGGTGACATGGCTTTTGTGATTGCTTCCGCCAACGGACGAAGCTGCCGTGATCCCAGAGCTACTTTCACAGGAGATTATTATAATAAAGCGTTTCATTCTGCCGCATTTGCACTCCCAACCTGGTGGTATGAATTAACTGGATTATCAATGGATGAATGAACCGGAAAGGGGCAACTTTATGACAAAAAAAGATAATGATAACAAAGATCAACGGATGGCAATGTTAATCGACGGTGATAATGCGCAACCATCTCTGCTTGCAAAGATGCTGACAGAAGCCGGCAAATATGGAGCCGTCACGATAAAGCGAATTTATGGTGATTGGACCACTTCCGAAATGAAGGGTTGGAAAGAATCTCTTAATAATCATGCCTTCCAGCCAATCCAACAGTTTCGTTATACGGTTGGTAAAAACTCAACGGACAGCGCCTTAATCATTGATGCCATGGATATATTGCATCGCACGTTGGTGGATGGTTTTGCCATTGTTTCCAGTGATAGCGATTATACCCGCCTGGCAACACGTATTCGGGAAAACGGCACTTTTGTTATGGGAATTGGTGAGCAAAAAACACCCAAAGCTTTTGTCAATGCCTGCGATATTTTTATTTATACAGAAAATATTGCTCCTCAAGAACCAAAAACTGTCAGCAAAACCACTGAAACTCGTAAAAAAGAGAAATCCAAGCATGCACTGTTGATGGATCTGCTCAAAGAAGCTTATGAAATGGTGGTCCAGGAAGATGGATGGACTCATCTGGGGTCCCTTGGAAAAGCACTGCTACAGCTGGATCCTGGTTTTGATCCGCGTACCTACGGTTTTCGACAGCTGTCACAGTTAATTGAAGCCTTTCCTAAACATTTCCAGCTTAAACGAATGGATGATGTTGGTCCCAGCAGTGTCTATGTCAAATTAATTGATCAGTCACATTGATTGAGCAATAAAAAACCTCCAGAGTAGTTTGGTCTAATTTGATTAATTAGACTGTCTACTTTGGAGGTATCATATCAAAGTGCCAGGTTTTTTTATTGATCTAACGCATTTCTCAGATCGACAACAAATTCTATTGCTGCTGAAAAATCAGATCCTTTTTCCATGCCTGCTTCAATTTTTTCAACCAAAGCACTTCCCACAATGAATCCATCCGCAAGTTCACGGATTTCCGTCACCATTTCCGGAGAGGAAATTCCAAATCCCAGTGCAGTTGGGCAATTGGACTCCCGTCTCACCTGATTCATGAACTCTTTTAGATCTTCCGACAGGGAAGCTCTGGCACCAGTAACGCCTCTGGAAGCAATGCAGTACAGAAACCCTTCTGCATCTCTTGCTATTTCTCTGATACGTTTACCGGAAGTTGGTGCCACCAGTCTGATTTCCGTTATAGGTAACGGAGACAGTGCATGTCCTTCAAAAAACCTGGCTTCTTTCGGAAGATCTGGAATGATCACAGCATCCAGCCCTGCTTCTTCTGCACGTTTTCCAAAGAGATCCCATCCATATTGGAACAAACTATTCACATAGGCCAAACTCACCAGTGGCAGTTCCGTTTTTTTTCTTATTTGTGCCACCATTTCCAGGTAACGATCTGTGTCCATGCCTTTTTCCAGAGCACGACTGGCGGCTCGTTGAAGAACCGGCCCATCTGCCAGTGGATCCGAGTAGGGAAGTCCCAGTTCAATAACATCGGCTCCTGCTTTTTCCAGATCTAATACCAGTTCTAAGGTTGCATCAACATCCGGATCACCGGCGGTTATAAAGGGAATGAGCGCTTTTCGCCCGTTTTCTTTTAGTGTATGAAATCGTTTTTGGAGCCGCTTCATTTTCTTTCCTCACTTTCCATTATAGTATGAATATCCTTGTCGCCTCTTCCAGACAGATTCATAATAATGATCTGGTCCCTATCCATTGATGGTGCCATTTTTATCACCTGCGCCAAAGCATGAGCGCTTTCCAGCGCCGGAATAATACCTTCTCGTTGAGTCAGCACGTGAAAGGCCTCCACCGCTTCCTGATCCGTAACGGCTTCATAAGCAGCTCTTTTTGAATCATGCAGATTAGCATGTTCCGGACCAATACCAGGGTAATCAAGGCCGGCAGAAATCGAATGAACCGGTTCAATGCCGCCGTGTTTATTTTGCATCAAATACGTCAGCATTCCATGAATGACACCAACACTTCCGCGATTAAGCGCTGCTGCGTGCTGTCGGCTATCCAACCCCAGTCCGGCAGCTTCTACTCCCACAATACGAACATTTCGATCATCGATGAAGGGATGAAAAAGACCAATGGCATTGCTGCCACCACCAACGCAGGCTACCAATGCATCCGGTAATCGACCTTCCTGCTTCAAAATCTGTTTTTTTGTCTCCACACCGATGACCCTTTGGAAATTGCGAACCATGACCGGATAGGGATGCGGGCCAACTACGGAGCCAATAATATAGTGAGTGTCTTCTACCCGGGCAATCCAGTCTCTGATGGCCTCGTTGGTGGCATCTTTCAGCGTGCCTGTCCCTGAATCCACGGAATGAACCTGGGCCCCTAATATTTTCATCTTGTAAACATTCTGAGCCTGCCGCCGGATATCTTCCGCTCCCATAAAAACATCACATTCCAGCCCCATTTTGGCACTGATGGTTGCCGCAGCAACACCATGTTGACCCGCTCCGGTTTCGGCGATGACTCGTTTCTTACCCATTCTTTTCGCTAATAATGCCTGTCCAATGACATTATTAATTTTATGAGATCCAGTATGGTTTAAGTCTTCCCGTTTCAAGTAAATCTTTGCGCCACCCAAGTGTTCCGTCAAATTTTCAGCGAAATAGAGGGGTGTTTCTCGACCAGCATACTGCTTTAACAGTCCATCAAGTTCTTTCGCAAAAGACGGATCTGAATATGCCTTTTTCAATTCATCTTCCAGCTCGAACAATGCACTCATCAGCGTCTCCGGAGCGTATTGACCTCCAAAGATGCCAAATCGATCCTCCAGCACTGTCTCTTCAATTACTTTTTCCATCGTTGCTGTCATTTCGCCACACTCCTTAATCTATCCATTAATTCTCTTATTTTTTCCTCGGATTTTATGCC
>SLLE01000191.1 GCA_007134225.1 Tindallia sp. | reverse complement strand
CTGTATACCCCACGGGCTACCCCCATACGGATGGCCATGGCAACCGCCGCTCCGGCAAAGCCACCAACAGGTGCCATCGGCTGGAAAGCGTGACCAAAGATCATTCCCAATGCAGGGAGTAATTCTCCAATATTAATAAGAATAATAACCACACCAGCTAACAGATAGAATGCAGCCATAAAAGGTACCACATAGGAGGCAAAGCGTCCAATTCTTGGAATTCCTCCCAATACAACCGCATACATAAAGAGGCCCACACCCGTTGCTGCCGCTACCTGGCTAACGCCAAAGGTGGCAGAGATGGATTCGGACACGGTGAAAGTCTGCATGGTCAAAACCCAGGATGAAAGGATCCCAATACCGAAAATAACAGCCATCGGTTTCCAGAAAGGCAGTCCCAATTGTCCGGACCAACCTTTATCCAGGTAGTACGTTGGTCCACCATAGGTATCCCCGTTTTCTTTTTCACTTCGGTAATGGACTGCCAGGGCAACCTCAACCATCTTGGTCATAAATCCTACCAAAGCCGTAACCCACATCCAGAAGATGGCTCCAGGTCCACCAATGGCTATGGCACTGGCAACCCCACCGATATTCCCAACACCAATGGCACCGGCGGTGGCAACACTGAAGGCCTCAAAAGAGGAAAGGATTCCTTGTCCTTCTCCTTTTTGACGAACCAGGTTATTCCATACATACTTCATGGAATGACCCATAAAACGAAATTGCCAGAATCCACTTCTAATGGTGAGGTATGCGCCAAGCCCCAGTACCAGAACCAGCATTGCAGGGCCCCATGCCCAACCAACTAATTGTTCTAATAATGCGTCCACTTATTTTCCTCCTTATATAAGATGTTTTTTTGCTGCGCTGACAAAAGCAGGTGTTCATTTTGCTCCGATCTGGTCCAATCAATCCGCCAAGTTCATTGACTAAAAAAAATTAATTACATAGTACTGGCACAAAGCTTTAATAATACTGATTGGGGCTATCATGTCTCAGTCAGAGCACTGCCGTTTATTCTATCATCACCTCCTTTATGATTAACTTAAATTTCTGCCACCCCCTCCTTTGCATTCACGAAAATTTACATGTATCTCGTTTGCAATAATAAACATATTTAAATCAACGGCTTAAACGGAATTATCCGAAACTTTTCTTTTTTTAAAAAATTTTGTAACTGTTTACATTTTATAGCAAGGTATGTAGTTTTGTCAATTTGAATTTTATCTATAGTGTTTTTTTTATAGAACATTCCGTTAACCCTGGTTTTTATGATAAAATTGCTCGGAGAAGGAGGAATGATTATGTCAATTCCTAAGGGAACGCATGGTGTATGGGCAGAAATCAACCTGGATGCTTTAGCCGATAATTTAAAAGAGATTCGCAGACTAACCGGACCGAATACAGAAATATGCGCTGTCGTAAAAGCAGATGCATATGGCCACGGTTCAGTAGTGTGTGCAAAAGAACTGATCGCACTTGGGGTTAATCGCCTGGCCGTAGCTAATATCTCCGAAGGTATCGAACTGCGGCAGGCCAACATCTCAGTTCCTGTTCTTATTATGTCTTACACGCCATCGGATCGCGCCTATGATTTGATCCAATATCAGCTGACACCTACCATTTTATCCTACCAACAGGCTAAGGTATTATCTGACGTAACCCAAAAATTGAACCAAACACTACCCATGCATATAAAAATCAATACTGGTATGAATCGGCTGGGCTTTATGCCAACGGAGGAATCCGCCAATGAAATAACCAAAATCAACGATCTTCCCGGATTGTATCTAGAGGGAATCTTTTCCCATTTAGCACTGTTTTTTACTTCCGACAATCGTTTTTCCATTAAACAATCAGGTCTGTTAAAACAATTTGTCCATTCTTTACAAGAAAAAGGGCTTTCCGTTCCGCTTGTTCATTTAAGCAACAGTGCAGGCTTATTGGATCTTGAAGGGGATTTTTTCGATATGGTTCGACCAGGAAGTGCGCTTTATGGGCTTCCACCTCGGGCTGGTCTTACAAAAGAGCAGATGAACATCAGACCGGTTATGTCCATCAAGACTGTTATTTCCACTGTACGAGAAATCAGTCCCGGCGAAGGAGTTAGCTATGGTCACACCTTTGTTGCCGATAAGTCAACCAAAGTAGCCGCTGTTCCGATGGGGTATGCCGACGGCATTACAAAAATTGCTTCCGGAAAAACCTATGCATTGGTGCGAGGAAAAAAAGTGTTGCAGATCGGCATGATTTGTATGGACCAGTGCCTCCTGGATGTCTCCGAAGTTGATGAAGTTCATCCTGGTGATGAGGTCATTTTTGTCGGTTCTGACGGCCAACGGGAAATCAC
This sequence comes from Tindallia sp., assembly GCA_007134225.1. GTDB lineage: Bacteria > Bacillota > Clostridia > Peptostreptococcales > Tindalliaceae > Tindallia. The sequence goes on along the minus strand of SLLE01000191.1, from coordinate 10,290 downwards.
GGCAGATGAGCGCGCAAACCTCCTGGGCACAGGAAACTGCGAAGTCGTTTGCAGCGTTTCCCGGAGAGTCCCCCGGGTTTATTACCGCAATGCAGAGATCGTGCAAATCGAAAATTATTTATTGCGTTAAAAAAACGCCCCATTTGTTGGGGCGTTTTTTTAGAGCAGTATTTCAATTTCGCTGGCTTCCATCAATTCATCAACCATATTCATATGGTATTCCTGCTGCTTTTCCATCGTAATCTGCTGACGAAGTTCTTCTTTCATTTCTTCAAAGGATGGCAACTGCATCATTTCCATTTCTTCTTCCGAAAGCTCCATCTCTTCTTGTTCTATCATTGCCATCTGCTGCTCATACTGCATTTCATAGAAGCTATAGTATTCTCTCAGTTCTTCTTCATCCACTGTGACTTCAGGACTTTCATCTTCCAGCAATGCCTCAATGGTTAATTCTGTTCTCAGAGTTTCTTTTAATTCCATTTCCGTGAACAGGTTGTCTTCCATGATTTGTTCAAACGCTTCTTTTGAACCAAACTGATCTTTAATCATTTCCAAATCTTTTTCCACTTCTTCATCTGTCACTTCCAGTCCACGGCTATGCGCTTCCTGCAATAGCACTTGTTGCTGAACCAGATACTGAATGATCTGATCTTCTATCTGTGCTTTCACCATGTCTCCTTCTTCGCCTTCCAATACCATTCCCTGGTTTTCATTAGCTGCAATCATTCGGTCAACCTGTCTTTGAAATTCCATCTCGTATATTTCTTCTCCATTGACAACCGCTACAACTTCACCCTGATTTACTTTGGCCACTTCTTCAGCATCATTTTCGTCTGCTGCACCGCCGCAGGCTGTGAGCATTAGCGCCAAAAGTACCGTCACTATCAATAACCCTTTTTTATTAAACTTCACATGATAACCCCTTTCAATATCCATTTCAAACATGAAAATAATCTTAACATATAATAAACAAATTTTCAACGAGATCACAAATCGTGAAACCCCAGGCTGCAAATAAAAGTCCTTGCCGGCAAAACAAGCTTCTCCGGCAAGGACACAATTTCCCAAGTATCTATATTATTTTTTCTGTGGGTATACCTTCTGCGTATGCTTCAGTGCTTCTTCAATGGCACCCAGCGCATCCTTTAAATCTTGATCAGTGTGCCGGTGGCAGATATATCCGTGGTGATACGGTTGAATAAACAGTCCTCTTCGAATGGTCTCAGTGTAGAAGAATTTCCTTCTTTCCTTATAATGATCATCCACCTTATCAAAGGTAATGTAGGGCATAGGAGGGATTCCGGAAGCCGTCGCCGGTACGTCAGATTCCTGAACTACTTTCTTCATTTTTTCATAGAAATCTTTTCCTCGTTCCCAAATACTCTCCAATACGTTGTCTCTTTCCAGAATGTCGATGCATTTCATGGATGCTTGCATTTCCAAACTATTTGGGAAGAAAGTGGAGCTGACAAAGACTCCTTTTTCCATTGTTTTCATGACTTCCTTTTTCCCCACCAGTGCACTGATGGGATAGCCATTGGCCATCGCCTTCCCAAAGGTGGAAAGATCCGGTGTCACGCCATAGCGTTCCTGAGCTCCACCCATAGCGACACGGAAGCCGGTTCTAATTTCATCAAACACCAATACAGTTTCATACTTGTCCGCTAATTCCCGAACACCTTCCAGATATCCGACGGGTGGTTCTTCCACCGGAGCAGAAAGTGGATGTCCCACCGGTGTGAGTACAATACAGGCCGCATCATCGCCATGCTCCTTCAACGTCGCCTCCAGTGCATTCAGATCTCCATATGGAAACTCAACGGTCATTTTTTGGATTTCTTCCGGTACGCCACCCGGAACTTCAACACACCAGTCATGCCAGCCATGATATCCACAGCGCAACACTTTCTTTTTGCCGTTGAATCCACGTGCCACCCTTACAGCCATGGTGGTGACATCAGATCCGGTTTTTGCCAGCACAACCATCTCTGCGGATGGAATCAGTTTAATCAGGCGCTTCGCCAGCGTGTTCTGAATCTCCTGCACCAGAGAAAAACAAAAACCTTTTTCCATCTGCTCAATAACAGCCTGGTTGATCTCCGGCTCTCTGTATCCCAGAATAATGGGACCATATCCACAGAGCATATCAATGTAATCATTTCCATCGACATCGACAATATGCCCGCCGTATCCTTTTTCAATGAAAATGGGATACTCACCTTCCACAAAATTGTATGGGCGTCGAATGCCTAAAAGCCCTCCTGGAGAGATTTCTTTGGCCTCTTCAAACATTTTCATGGATCCTTCAAGGTTCAATTTTTGTACACTGTTCATGGAATAACCACCTTTCTTTTTCGCTGATTATTAACGTACTCAGAATGCTGGCATCAATGGTTATGGATACGAAAAAAGCCATTTACGTAATGATGCCTCATTACATAAATAGCTCTCCATGCACAGATACTGGCATGACAACAACCCAGGACTGTCCTGACCTGTCAAGAACCCGCTGCACACCAGCACCGTTCTTTCGGCAGTCAAAGCCTTCGCCGGAATCATTAGAGGTGTGCCTCCTTATCATCTTCCGACTACCCTATGACCGCTCCTCTATTTATGATACCTCATGCCGCTCACTTTTAACGGCTGTGTTAAAAAAATAACCATATACCCAAGATCCATTATATGGCAGGTTTTTCGCCATGTCAACTCTCATTCTATTTTCCATTATAATTCCAGCATCACCGGGCAATGGTCGCTGCCCAAGACTTCCGAATGAATCTCCGCTTTTTTTAATTTGGATTTAAGTGCTTCTGACACAATAAAATAATCAATCCTCCATCCGGCATTCCGATCCCTCGCCTGCCTCATATAAGACCACCAGGTGTAGGCCCCTTCTGTTTCCGGATAAAAATACCGAAAGGTATCCACAAATCCAACTTTTAAAAGCTGTGTCATTTTTGTGCGTTCCTCGTCCGTAAATCCTGCATTCCGATGATTGGTTTTAGGGTTTTTTAAGTCGATTTCCTGATGTGCCACATTTAAATCTCCACACAGAACAACCGGTTTTTTCCCTTCCAGTGACGTCAAATATTGACGAAACGTATCCTCCCAGTCCATTCTGAAGTCAAGTCTGGTTAGCTCTCTCTGAGAATTAGGTGTGTAAACATTCACCAAGTAAAAATCTTCAAACTCCAAAGTAATGACTCTGCCTTCTCCGTCATAGGCTTCCAACTTGAGTCCATACTGAACAGATAATGGTTTTATGCGACTGAAAACAGCTGTTCCGGAATACCCTTTCTTTTCAGCCGAGTTCCAGTACTGTTCGTAGCCATCCAGTTCCAGGTTTATTTGATCCGGCTGCAGTTTTGTTTCCTGCACACAAAATATATCCGCATTTATTTCATGAAAATAATCCAAAAATCCTTTTTTGACACAGGCTCTCAGCCCATTCACGTTCCATGATACTAGTTTCATTGTCCGCCTCCTCCGACGATTCTGTCGTTATTCGCAGCATTCATATTGTACCTTACCATTTTACTATTTCCATGGCAAGTATCTCCGCAGAACAATGCTAAGCATTGAAAAAATTAAAATTATAGCGCATAATGGAATCAAATAACAAAATGGAAAGGAGTTTTATACAAGATGGAACTTATTTATACAGGAAAAACGAAAAATGTATACAAACTGCCTAATGGATTGTTTTTATTGAAATTTAAGGATGATATGACCGGGAAGGATGGTGTCTTCGATCCAGGCTCTAACGAAATTGGGCTAACCGTGGAAGGTGCCGGTCAGTCCGGCCTTCGCCTGACTAAGTTTTTCTTTGAAAAGCTAAAAGAAGAAGGCATTCCAACCCACTACGTGGATGCAGACCCGGAAGCCGCCACTATGACGGTTAAACCTGCTCAGACTTTTGGAAAAGGTTTGGAAGTGATATGCCGTTATAAGGCGGTTGGTAGTTTTTACCGGCGCTATGGAGGGTATGTGGAAGAAGGGCATCCTCTGGATGCTTTCGTGGAAGTCACTCTAAAGGATGACGAAAGACAGGATCCTCCAATTTCTGAAGACGCTCTGGATATGTTGGGCATCCTTTCAAAGGATGAGTATTCATCTCTCAAAGCGCTGACACAGATAATTGCTTCTATTGTCAGAGAGCTTTTAGAAACTAAAGGACTGGAGTTATACGATATTAAATTTGAATTTGGAAGATCCGGGGATGAGATTGTATTGATCGATGAAATTTCCGGTGGTAATATGCGGGTCTACCAGCACGGAAAGCAAGTGACACCCTTCGAACTTGAAAAAGCAATGCTGAAGGGCTAATTCCTAAAACATTTAAAGGAAGTGCTTATGTATGCAAAATGATGCATTTTTGGATCCGTCTCCCTTTTATACCATCGCTTTGGACGATGAGAATGATGCTTTGAAAATTATTGATCAAACGTTACTGCCTGGCGAAACCTTTTATTTATCCCTCACTCACATCGAGGATATCTGGGAGGCCATAAACCGGTTGCGTGTTCGGGGAGCTCCTGCCATCGGCATTGCAGCCGCATATGGTGTTTACCTGGCAACGAAAAGCAGTCTTCCCCAAACCCATGATGAACTAAATAGAGCATTCCAGAATCACAAGGCATATTTATCCACCGCCAGACCCACCGCTGTGAACTTATTTTGGGCCCTGGACCGGATGGAAGGCTGTTTAAAAACCCATCAGGAATTATCTGTGGAAAACATCTTACAAGCCCTTAAAGAAGAAGCCTTATCTATTCAAGGAGAAGACGAAGCCGTTTGTTATGCCATTGGAGAACATGCCCTTTCGCTGCTGAAACCCGATTGGGGGATTCTGACGCATTGCAATGCAGGCGCCTTGGCCACCTCCCGATACGGCACCGCTTTGGCGCCGCTTTACTTAGGGCAATTGAAGGATTACCGATTCAAGGTTTATGCCGATGAAACACGGCCTTTGCTGCAGGGGGCCCGACTGACTGCATGGGAATTGCAGCAGGCAGGCATTGATGTGACTGTCATTTGTGACAACATGGCTTCCATCGTGATGCAACAGGGCATCGTGCAGGCCGTTATTACCGGTTGTGACCGGGTGGCTGCCAATGGAGATGCGGCCAACAAAATCGGAACCTCCGGTTTAGCGATTTTGGCTAACCATTATGGCATTCCTTTTTACATCTGTGCCCCGCTTTCCACCGTTGATCTTAACTGCATTTCCGGTAGCGACATCGAAATAGAGGAGCGAGCCACATCTGAGATCACTTCCATGTGGTATCGCAAGCCAATGGCACCAGAAGGAGTAAAAGCCTATAATCCCGCTTTTGATGTAACGGATCACTCACTTATCACCGCCATCATTACCGAAAAAGGGGTTCTAATCCCACCTTTCCAAAAACAGTTGCAAAATTTAAAACAAAGCAAGTAGATTCACTGATAACCATTTGGGTTATGCTGCTGCCATCGCCATGCGTCACAGCACATATCCCGAATGGTTTTTTTTGCCCTCCATCCCAGCTCTTTTTCGGCCAAAGAAGGATCTGCATAGCAACTGGCAATATCTCCCGGCCTCCGATCCGTTATTTCGTAAGGAACTTGAACTCCTGTCGCTTCCAGAAATGCATGGACAATATCCAGAACACTATACCCAAACCCCGTTCCCAGGTTATAGGTTTTAACACCCGTTTCAGCCGCAATTTTTTCCAGAGCCTTCAAATGACCTTCTGCCAAATCCGTTACATGGATATAATCACGGATTCCCGTACCATCAGGCGTATCATAATCATCTCCAAATACCATGAGCTTGTCTCTTTTCCCTACGGCTACCTGTGTAATAAACGGCATCAGATTATTGGGCAGCCCTGTGGGATCTTCACCAATTCGGCCGCTTTCGTCGGCTCCGATGGGATTAAAGTACCGCAGCAGGGCGATCCGCCAGTCTGAATCTGCCTGATGTAGGTCCCGAAGTATTTCTTCAATCATCAGCTTAGTACGTCCATAAGGATTGGCAGCACCTGTTGGCGCTTCTTCAGAAATAGGGACTCTCTCCGGTGTGCCGTAGACCGTAGCCGAAGAACTGAATACCAACGTTTTCACACCGCAGGATCTCATGGTTTCACAAAGAATAAGCGTTCCGGTGATATTATTGTGGTAATAATATAATGGTTTTTCCACAGATTCGCCCACCGCTTTCAAACCAGCAAAATGAAGGACTCCAGTTATGTTGTTTTCTTCGAACACTCGCTCCACTGCCTGACGATCCAGCAAATCAGCCTGATAAAACATAACTGTTTTTCCTGTAATTTCTTCTATACGTTGTAATGCTTTTGGACTGCTGTTGGATAAATTGTCCAGCACAACTACTTCATAGTTCTCCTTTAATAACTGTATGCAGGTGTGGCTGCCGATATATCCGGCACCTCCGGTCACTAAAATTGCCATGCTTTTTCTCCTTTCCGTCGTTCATGCGATTAGGATAACTGATTAATAATGTCTTTTAGCGTTTCTTTTTCGCCCACGTTTCCCGGAAAAATAATAAAGGGCAGTTGCGGAAACTTACTTTCCGGACCGGTTAGCCAGACAGGAATACCCGGGCTAATCTGTCCCATCACCATAGCTTTTCGAACGCGCAACGCTTTTGTTCCCACATCACTGGAGGTAATCCCTCCTTTTGCAATAATGTATGCCGGTCGCACCGTCAATCTGGCTATGATGCTGGCTAATGCATCCGATATTTGGGCAGATGTTTTCAACTGGTTGTCTTTGCTAGCTGTATCCGGATCGAAGCGCTCCCTCCGCGTGTAAATCAAAATGCTTTTCCCTTCTTTAATGGATTTTTCGGATATCGCTGTCACTCTGTCCACTTCCTGATATAATCTCTTTTCATCTGTCACCAGATGTTGGTTAAACTCAATAAATTCCAGGGGTAACGATGAGGTCTTCAACTCCTCCAGCTGAAAGGATGTTTTTTTCACATGAGATCCTATCATGGTAATGCCTCCGTTCAGCTCCTGATCTTTAACGATGTCCTCTCTGGAAATCAGTGGTTTTTCCTCGATAGCTCCGATCACTTTGGGAAAGGAAGCGGCGCTTCGAATCATAAACTCCTTTCCTGCTTGCATCGCTCTAACAAGAGCGATTGCAAATGTTTCGACATGCATGTAGGTGGTAGCATTTACAATGACTTTATTAAAATTTGACACTTTCATTAATTGGTTAGTTATTTTTTCAATATTAACGGAACACAAGTCCTGCAGGCCTATGTAAAGGCAGTCTTCTTCCAGGAACTCACCACCAGTTTTTTCTTCTATATACCTCCCCAAATGGGAGTTGACGTACCCAAAACTCTTGTCCCGGGCAAACTCTGTTTCAGCAACTGGCTTCAGCGTTTCCCCTTCTTGAACATAGTGGATATTCTCAACCGTGTACCGGCCGCCTTCCAGGAAAAACGGAATAATTATTTCCCCATCAAACACTTTTCCCGATTGCTGTTGGATGGTTTTCTTCAGGGTTTCTGTTTCTAACGGATAATGACCTCGCAGCGTCGAATCACTTCGACTGATCAGCAGATAGGCTCGGTTTTTCCTCGCGGATATTTTTTCAATCCTGGTAGCAATGGTTTCATGAACCGTCTGAGTTTCCGAGGGTGTAAAACTTCTGGAATTGGTAAGAATATATACCATTTCATTTTTTTCATCGAAAGCTTCTGCGAGCCATTTTTCATCCCAGCCGGTGTAAACATGAACACCATGAACCGTCTGAACACCGGTGGGGTCATCGTCGAGAACAATGATCTTTCGGTTCAGCGCAGACACCACTTTCAAATAATCCTCTTTATTACGACCCTCCCAAACCACATTGTACGCTTTCAGAGCGTCCATCGTCAATTTCTCCATTATTATACCTCCTCTGCCCAAATCATGCCAGCATTGATCTATACCTATTTTGTGTAGATTATTCTTCGTCGGATAAACAGGACTCTTATTTTCTGGTGGAGTTTTTGCTCTATCTAAAGGTTAGAATGCGTTATCCATAAGTAGATGGCCCAAATGGATCATTTGGTGGCAGATACTTAGTTTCTTCTCCCAGGGACGTAGCACCGCTTATCTCCCTCTTGTAGAAGAGGGGGTCTTAGCGGTGGTAGTCATCGGATAAAAAAGGGACGAGTTCATTTAATAGAACTGCGTCCCAAAGGGGGCGTGTTTAGAGTATATTTTCAGGCTGCAAACGAAAGTTTACTTATTTCCCACGGCTTTTCGGAGTTTTTCCAGTTCTTCCTCTTTGATTTTATAGCAATGCTCTGGTGCAGGGAAAGCACCGCTTTCCACTTCTTCTTTGTATTCGGTTAGGGCTTTTTCAATGATTTCGTTCATATTCGCATATTGCTTTACAAATTTTGCAACGTGTCCTCCAAAAAAACCAAGCAAATCGTGCACAACCAGCACTTGGCCATCGCAGTAAGGCCCTGCTCCAATCCCGAGAATCGGAATGTTAGCACGTTCTGTAATGAGCTGAGCCACTTCTGCAGGGATTGCTTCCAATAAAATACTGACGCAACCGGCTTCTTCCAGTGCTTTTGCTTCTTCCATCAGTTTAAGTGCTGCATCCACATTCTTTCCCTGTGCTTTGAATCCACCCAGCATGGACGCAGACTGTGGTGTTAAACCCAAATGACCCATTACCGGTATACCGGCTTTTGTGATGGCTTGGACCCGGTCCGCCATCTCCAACCCGCCTTCCAGCTTAACGCCGTCGACTCCGCACTCCTGCATCAGTCTTCCCGCGTTGGCAACCGCCTGCTCGACGGATATCTGGTAAGATAAGTAAGGCATGTCTCCAATAACAAAGCTGTTGGGTGCTCCTTTCCTTACAGCTTTGGAATGGTTCACCATCATGTCCATGGTAACGGGCAGCGTACTGTCAAATCCGTAAACGCACATTCCCAGTGAATCTCCCACCAAAATTAAATCGATGCCCACTTCGTCTTCAATAGCTGCCGTTGGATAGTCGTACGCTGTTAAGAAGGTTATCTTTTCTCCTTTGGCTTTCTTTTCCATCAAGGTATGAATGGTCACTTTTTTTCTAACCGGTTTTTTTTCTGTTGTTGTCCATGTACTCACACTGATTCCTCCTCAGTATTATATAAAATCATAGGGTAATCGGGAAGGTATTGGCACCTTGCGGCATAACCGTTATGGTTGGTTTTTCCACACCACATTTTTCGTAGGCAATCTTCATTGCTTCTTCCATGGAAAATGCAGGAATCAATTTTGCTTTCCGGGCAAATTCAGCATTTTCGGGTTTTGTCAGAATAATAAACGTTCCGTAGTCGCTGCATTCCACTTCTTTAAAGGCAACCCAGCCTGGGATGGTGAAATTCTCCCGCAGGGCTTTTTCCATTTCCAGGGTATTGTCGTAGTCAAACCACTGTGTAAATTCCAAAGGCTCCATAATATCCTCGCATTCCGACAGAATAATCGACACACCGCCTTTCTTCATGGCGTGATAGGCATTATCCATGGTTTTTCCAGTTTGATATAGATTTATATCTTTTGGATACCCTCCGGCGGAAGCCACCACAATATCTGCTTTTTCTTCGATTTTCGTTCCATAAATCTTATCCACCAGTTCCGTTCCATGCAACCAGGCGGATACCCAGTTCCCTGCAAATACACCAGCTAAAGCCCCTTCTGAATTCGGAACGGTGTTTATGATGAAGTCCGGCTTAATAAATGCCGCAATCTCCATCATATCTTCATGGCACTCGTTTCCCCTGGTGAATTTGGAAGCTGAGTTTGGATTGGAACCGCTGCCAAGTTCCCGGCCCATAGCCCACAAATGATTCTGCTGAATGGTTTTAATGGAAGCAATCCCTGGAATGATGCTCTTCCTTCCACCTCCATAACCAACCATGTAATGATAAATAATGCCACCTGTCAAAATCACTTTATCCGCCTCAGCGATGATCCGGTTAACGGCAACTTCCGATCCCCGGCTGGTTTTTCCATAATAAACCATGTTTTTTTCATCCCAGGCATCATGATTTAGAATCTTAACCCGGTCATATACTTCCTGGCTGCACAGCTCCACAAATTCTTTTTCGGTATTTTTTCGATGGCCGCCGACGGCAATGAGGATGGTAATATTTTCATCCGGCACACCGGCTTCATTCAAATAATCAATCAAAATCGGAAGTGTAAGATTATTTTTCTGCCAGCCTCTGGTGATATCACTCACGGTGATGGCGACTACATCTCCTTTTTTAATCATTTCTTTGAGAGG
>SLLE01000033.1 GCA_007134225.1 Tindallia sp. | reverse complement strand
GGGGGGGGGGGGGGGGTTAAGCATTTTTTAATTTTATCTATTTCTGTATTTTTAAGCTTTCCATATTGATTTTAAGCAAAAGATTTTGGAATAACAATATGAGAAACATATTTGTAAATGTAAAATATAATAGAGCATTACTATTAGATAGAATAGTTTTTATTAATGAAAGGGGGAAGTCAATTGAAATTAGGGAGAAGGAAGCTTTCCGGGAAAGATTTGCTTTCCATTGATATTGGAGAACATACAACAAAGCTGGTGGCCGGCAAGCTGGGAATGAACAGCATGTCGGTGCAGCAGGCGGTCACGATCCCCACACCTCCGGACAGCTTTGAAAAAGGGCAGATTACCGGATTTGAGTCTTTACGGAAGGCGATTCAGGAAGTGACCAAAAAAAACCACATGAAATCCAAACTGGCGGTTTGCTCCGTTGAGAACTCGGAGGTCATTACCCGGGAAATCGCGGTTCCCTCCGTCAAGGACGAACAAATTGAAAAAATGCTGGAATTTGAAATTCAACAGTACATCCCGGTGCAGCTCAGCGAATACATTGTTCAGCATAAGAGCCTGGAAGTGTTTGAAGAAGACGACGTAAAAAAAACCAGGATTCAGGTGACGGCGGTGCCACGGGAACTTGCCCAATCCTATTTTGAACTCTTCAAATCGGCCGGCCTGCAGTCGGCTGTCATGGATGTCCAGTCCAACGCCATTGATAAGCTTGTCGGATCCAATTTTTTAATTAATGGAGACGGCTCTTATAAGGAAAAAACCATTGCTGTGTTGGACATCGGGTATAATCACATTAACATCATTATTTTTGAAAAAGCCCAATACCAGTTTAACCGTTTTCTGAGCCTGGGATCCCGCAGCATTGACCACAACCTGGTCAACTTTATGGATGTTTCCATGGAGGAGGCAGAGAAGCTGAAACTGGGGGTCGGGGACCTGAATAAGGAAGTGGATGTCAGCGATGAAGCCATGGATTCGCTGCCTTCTGTTTATGCGGATGAAATGCGTGTGCTGAATATTGTGCGCAATACCGTTGATACCTGGGTGGAGGATATTGAACGGATCTTTAAGTATTACACGACACGAAGCCCGGGCAATACCATCGATGCGATTTATCTTCATGGTGGTGTGGCCGAAATGAACGGGCTGGAGCAATACCTGGAGGAGTCTTTTGGAATTCCGACAGCGAAAATCAGCAGCCTGTCCAATATCAATGTCGATGGATTTTCGGGGGACGGTGGATACAGTTCCTACGTTAATGCCCTGGCAACCATTATCAGGCGATAAAGGGGGGAACTAAAAGCATGCGCGATTTTAACTTTTTTGAACCGTTTCAACAGAAAGAGAAAAAATCTCAGGTGAAAGGGCTGCCTTTCTGGGCCATTGCATTAATTCTTCTGATTATTGCGGCAAGTTGGCCGGCCTATAATTTTTTCAGAATTTACACGCTCAGAAGTGAAGCCCAGACCCTGGAGGAAAGACTTGTAAACGATCCGAACTATCATAAGCTGGCCGAAGTGGAACAGAAAGAAGCGGATTTACTTAGCTACCAGGATATGCTGGCCTCCCTGGAACTGGCCGATGAGACCATACGGGAATCGGAACTGATTGATGAACGGTTGTTTTTCGTGATTTCCGGTACCCTTCCCAGAGACCTGGCGCTGAATTCCATGAGCATCAATGGCCGAAATATCCAGGTGCAAGGCATTGCCGGCAGCAAACCGGCGATTGCTGAGATGGAATTTAACCTTCGGAATACCGGCGAGTTTGAAAGAATCTTTGTTCCATCCATTTCCGAGAACAATGGATTGTTTAACTTTGGCATGACATTTCAGATCAGGGGGGTGAGCAACGGTGCGTCTGACTAAAAGGGAAAAGGTTTTATTAGCATTTTTGGTTTTTGCGCTGATTATGTTTGGTTCTTACCGTTATCTCATTACTCCCCAGTGGGAAGCCATTGCAGAAGTTGAGGAAGAGATTGCTTTTCTGGAAAGCGAGCTGCACAAACTAGAGAATATCGTAGAGGTTGACGAGCGGCTGACCAGAAACATAGCGGACATTCGACTTGAAATGAAATCCATCAGTGACAATTATTTTAGCCTCATCGAAGAACAGGAAGAAATTATTTTATTACTTAACGAATTTATGATGACACCGGGCATAGAGGCCAACAGCCTTTCCTTCAGCGAGCCGCGCATCGAAGAGATTGAAGGCACGGAAGCGGCGATTATGGGCATTAACGTGAATTATGACGGCACGTACAATTCTTTGCTGAGCTTGCTGCGGACCATCTGGCAGTTTGATCACAAGGTTATTGTTTCCGGCGTCAGCATGAATGCTCAGGAAAACCAAGGCCTGGGCGGCAGTTTCCAGATCGATCTATATGACCTTTCGCCCATAACCGGGGACGAAGAGAATATGTTTGTCTGGCTGCAGGAATTTGATTATTTCAAGGACAATCCGTTTGAGCCGGTGGGGGCGGACTATCCCGGCCTTCGATACGTGTTCACGGATGTGGGGCGGTCGCTTGTGATTGATTACGAGTATACGCCATTTAACGATATTGAAGGGCATTGGGCGGAGGAAGCGATTAATGCCTTTGGCGAACAGCGCTTTGTGTTCGGCGACAGGGAAAACAATTTTCACCCCAATGATTATATGACTCGTGGTGAAGTCATCATCCTGCTGGACAATATCTTACAGTGGCCGATGCCGGATGAGCCCATCGACCTGACGGAATTCGAGGATTACTCAGAGCTGGGCCGCTATGAAAGCGCCATGGCCAGAGCCATCTTCAAAGGCTATCTAAGCCGCTACATTGTCGGTTATGAGGACGACACCCTGCGACCCAACGATCCGATGACCTATGAGGAATTCAGCACGGTTATTGGCAAAATACTCGAGGACGAGACCTATGAATGGCGGGACAGCGCGGTGCAGATCCTTGAGGAAACCGGTTATGCCTCTCCGGGCATTGAGGACGATTCGGAATTCGTTACCCGGGCCGAAGCGGTGTATTTCCTCTATAATTTGGACGAGGATGATATCCCGGATCAGCAATAATAGTTATCAGTTGGTCAGTTGGTCAGTTGGTCAGTTGGTCAGAAAAAAACCTATAAAAAGTGCCAACCGGCGTGGTTGGTACTTTTTTGTGAGACGGAAACAGTTATTGAAGGGGAAAGCTTGACTATTCCAAGATTTGCATATTATATATTGGAATTATGGGAAAAAGTGGTATAATCGGATTAAGTAACGTTCAACAAATGATCCGAAAAAGTCATCTGACAGGAGGCGTTTATGCAGATTTTTATTT
>SLLE01000057.1 GCA_007134225.1 Tindallia sp. | reverse complement strand
TCCTGCCCTGCTTTGTAAAACCCTTTTGTAATTGATAAATGGCAGCCAATGGTTAGCATGTTGATTCTCCTAACAAATGTCTAATGATATGGTCTGTTAAAATCGGCGTTCGTTCCAGCAAATCCTCCAGGTAGACTCGTTCTGTGAATTTATGAAAATCTTTTCCCCAGGGACCAAGGTTCATCACCGGCATGGACAATTGCTTGATGGTTTCCAGGGGGATATCGTACAAATGCTTCCACAGAAGCATGTTTTCCTCAATATAAGTGATGTTTTCCGATGCTGCCTGGAACATGGCATAGCTGAGGTCACAAATACCGGTAAAATAATTTTCCACCTGGAAGGTTAACCCCCATTCCTTTTGTGAATAGTCCTGCAGATCTTTTATGGCAGCGTTAACAGGCTTCGCCGCTTCTGGCATCATGGCATTGTTGACATTTGGATAGTATGGCGGAGCCAGAGCTATCACCACAACCGGCGACAAGTCACGTACATAGCTCAAAGTGGTTTCGATCATTTGGAAAGCACCATCAATCATGGTTATTTCATCGCCAGCTACTTTTTTCTTCACATTTTTCATTAATTCATCCATCGCCCGTATAAACGCATCACCTGAGTCCTGCAATGCTTCCTGATAAAGTTCACCATATAATCGAACCTTCGGTTTCCAATCCGGTAGTGGCGACTTATCAAGACTCACGTTGAAATAATGTTCATGACTCTTTTTAATGTCATGGATCACTTCTTCAAAGGCATCCTTCGAAATATCTTTAAGCCGCTCAAATATTTCTGCCGGCGAACGATCGAAGGTTAGCAGATTCATATAGCCAGCTGCACCAATGGGAAGAGACACGTCGTATACCTGTTTTTGATCCTTTGCATACAGCCACGTAGGTGGTGGCGTCGCAGCATTACCAGCCGTCTCAATAAACTCCGGATTAAGTTCAGTTCGCCTTATGATGGCTGCTAATAGGTTGACAGGATTGAAACCTTGATATACCTGTCCAACATGGGTCAGTTTTCCACGTACATAAATGACCGGCATCAGTTTACCAACGGATCCTTCCTGTATCAGTGCCGTGTTTTTTTCCGGTCTGGAATGTGGCTCCACATCCAGCATCAATACATACTCCAAATCATGGAGTTCCTTTAATTGTTTTAAAAGCGGAATAGCCCCTCGCATACCGGCAGACAGGTTTTCTTCATCCGGAACAGCGATTAGCAGTAAGTTGCCCTGGAAGTTTTCCCGCTGACTATATTCTTCCATCAAGGTCATGTGAATGGCAGCTCCACCCTTCATATCGGCTGTTCCTCTTCCATATAGCCATTGTCCGCTTTCCAGATCTTCACGCGCTGCATCGTTCATTTGAATGCTGTTATCCCTGAATATTTGTGTGATTTTTTCCGGATCATATGCATCTTCAGCATGCTTTCCAAAATCTTCCGTATCCACCACATCGCTATGATGCACCAGCACAATCGTTTTTTTTCCCGAGCCCTTCAACAGTGCCCAGGGAACTCTGCGATTCAAATGATCTCCTGCTATCGGGTAAAGACCACAGAGATCAGGATTTTTTACAAAATAAGGGACTTCGTGAAACCACTTTTCGAAAAAGCGTTCATTCCCTTTCTCCATTATTGTGCCCGTATGCGTCTTTTCAGTCATGTATTCTTTCATTAATTCCATAATTCGCTTCGCTCGATCCATTCCAGTCATCCTCTCCCTCAAAGGCATGTGCAGCATGAACCCTGTTTATACGCTTATTTGGTTTGTATTTTCCAGTCTCCGTATTCCATATAAGCCTGTGTGTGTTTTCGAATTTCAGATCCGTGAAGCCTTTCCACCATATGGAGGCTCAGATCAATACCTGCTGATATCCCTCCACAAGTGGCTATCGATCCGTGATCAATCATGCGTTTATTGGGATTGACAATGGTGTTAGGTGCACTTTTTTTCAACAATTCCAACACCTGGTGATGTGTGGTGGATTCTAAACCATCCAGCAACCCAAGCTTCCCCAATAACACTGATCCGGTGCATACCGACATGGTGATCTCGGTTTCTGGCTGTATCTTTTGAATCCACTCCATCACTTTTTGATTCTGCACCTGGCTGCGTGTACCTTCACCACCCGGAACAATAAGAATGTCCACATGAGGATGATCTTCAATGGAGTAATCCGCAATCACTTTCAACCCATTTACGGTTTTAATGATTCCCTGGTTTTCTCCTATGGTAAATACCTCGAAAAGCTCGTGATCATTCAACTCAGAGGTAACAGAAAAGACTTCATATGGCCCTGCAAAATCGAGCACTTCTATTTTATCAAAGATGTAAATTCCTATATTGCGCATGGAAAACCATTTCTCCTCTCAAATCTCATTTCGGTTTATGTTTAATAAAGGTACCCTGATCCAGTTCTTTAAAGGCCAGATCCAATTCCTCCTGCGTGTTCATCACAATGGGACCGCCCCATGCGATAGATTCCTTTATCGGTGGTGCGCTCAAGAGAATGAACCTTAGTCCCTCTGAACCGGAAGTCACTTTGAATTTTTCACCCTTTTCAAACAGGAGTGTTGTTTTGGAGACCGTCAGCTCATCGGAATCTGGCTGGAATCGCCCTGATCCACTAAAACTATACGTATATAGCGTATTTTCGGGTATCGTTTTCAACTCCCAGGTGGTATCCGGCAGCATCTTCACATCCAGGAATCGAGGCTTCACATAGTCACCTTCAAATGCACCTTCGGTACCGTGATATTCACCGGCTACGATTCGCACTTCACATCCCTGATCTTCAATAATTGGAACGTCCTTCGACAAGATATCACCATATTTTGGCGGACACATCTTATTCTTGGCCGGTAAATTAAGCCATATCTGAACGCCTACCATTCGTCCAGGCGGCTGGGGCATTTCCTGATGAATAATTCCACTCCCGGCGGTCATCCACTGACAGTCGCCGTCATAAATATTTCCTTTGTTGCCAAGACTGTCTCCATGCTCTACATTGCCTTCAATTAAATACGTGACCGTTTCGATCCCTCGATGCGGATGCCATGGAAATCCTTTTATATAGTCTTCCGGATTGGAATTATCAAAGGCATCCATCATTAGGAACGGATCAAAATCTTTTGTATTATGGTAACTGAAAACACGTACCAGTTTTACACCGGCTCCATCGCTGGCATCCCGGCCTTTAACCACTTGCTTGATCAATCTGTGAGAATTCATTTCTTTGCTCCTTTCTAAATTTACCCTGTTACCAATTGGCGAATGGGACTTTCTGTTAATTAATACCCTTGGCCTTCTTTATTCTACCAAATTTTAGGGTTCACACATCAACTCTTCCT
>SLLE01000128.1 GCA_007134225.1 Tindallia sp. | reverse complement strand
TTTACGGAGTTGACGGACGGGAAGAAATGATCAAAAACCTGGAAGAAATGTGGGAACTGAGTCGTGTGATGTTTAGCCTCTTTGTCGCTATTGGCATAGTCTTTGGATTTTCCATTATCTATATCGCCAGCTTTATTACCCTTTCGGAACGGAGCCGTGAGCTGGCATCCATGAGGGTCATGGGGATGACCTCCCGGGAAGTCTTTTCGGTAATTGGATTTGAGCAGTGGTTTCTGGCTTTCTTTGGAATCATTCTTGGATTTCCCACGGCAACGGCTCTCATGAATGCCTTTGCAGCGGAATACAGTACGGATATGTATACAATGCCTTCGGGCGTTTCTTTGGAAACTTTTGGAATTGGCTTAATGGCAACCATTGTTTCCATAAGTGTGGCACAGCGGTTTGCTCTGAAAAAGGTCAGGTCTTTAAGTCTGGTAGAAGTGCTGAGAGAACGAGAATAGAGGAGGAATGATGATCATGAAGAAAAAGTATAAAGTGATTTTGGGTGTATTGGCAGCCGTTTTGGTTGTGGGACTTGTTGCGAGCCAAATAATGCAGGGAACAAGGGTGGATGTCAGGGAACTGTCCCGGCAGGAAATATACAGGAGCTTTACGGAAGAAGGAAGAATGGAAGCAGTTAAGGAATATAATGTACAGCCTCTTTATGCCGGAAAACTGGAAGTCATTCATGTGAATGAAGGAGATCGGGTGCAGGAAGGAGATTTGCTGGCATCCATGGATATGGAAGAGCTTAAGCATCAGATGAATCAGCTGGAAGCAAAACTATACGGACTGGACGGCGAATCTCAGCAACTCCAGGAACCGCCAACAGAAGGAGAAATAAAAAGCATGGAACTGGGTATTCAGATGGCTCAAGAGAATAAGGAACGGGCAAAAACGGACTACGAAAGAAAAGAATCTTTATATACCAATGACGTAATTAGTCAGGCGGAAATGGAAGCAGCTGAAAGCGCCTTAGAAAACGCGGCTCTCAGTCTGGAAAAACAGCAGCATTCCTTGGAAGCTTTGCTGCAGGCCCACCAGCCTACTGCCGGAAGCCTTCAAGTAATAGAGGCGCAGCGATTATCGTTGCAATCACAAATTGATTTGTTGAAGCATCAGATGGAAAACCATCAACTGAAAGCGCCTTTCTCAGGTGTGGTTACTTCCATTCAGGCTAAAGAGCTGGACCTGGTAAATCCGGGGACTGCGATTATGAATCTTTTTCAAACAGAGACACTGCAGGTAAAAACCCAGGTGTTGACAAGGGATGTTCATGACCTGGAACTGGGGATGTCGGTGGAATTAACCATGGAGCAACGAGATCAGGACGTGACATTTAACGGGAAAATCGTCGAGATTGCCGTTCAGGCTGAAAAAGGAATCTCGCCCCTGGGCTTGGAGGAAGATCGGGTTTCTGTAGCCATTGAACCGGAAATACCAGAAGGTGTGATACTTGGTCCCGGCTTTGGAATCGATGTCACCTTTGTAACGGCATTTCGTGATAACCAGCTGGTGGTTCCTCAGACCTCTCTTTTCACTGTTGATGGGGAAGACGCCGTCTTTGTCGCCGACAATGGCAGAGCAACCGTAAATAAAGTGGTTACCGGTTTTGAGACCAGAAGAGAAGTTGTCATCGAAGAAGGACTGGATGAAGGTGATCTCATTATCATCGATCCGCAGACCGACGGGCTGACAGAAGAAAGCCGGATTTCTGTCCAATGAACCGGAAACTATTCGCAACGACAAACGTATTAATGATTGAAGCTTCATAGAACGGAGGTGATTTTTTAAAATGGCACACCTTGGGACGGGAATACTATTGTTACTGTTGGGGTATCTGGTTAAATATCGTCAGTGGACGTGGTTGATCGCAGGTTATAATACCAGCTCCCGTAAAGAAAAAGACAAGTACGATAAAGACGCGCTTTGCAAGGGGATGGGCAACTTCCTGTTTATCCTGGCGGGGCTGAATTTCATCTCTGCGGCAGGGAGTTATTTGAATTGGGCATGGCTGGTGAATGCCGGATGGATCACCTTTATAGCGGCGATTATTATTTTCCTGGTATATGCCAATACTGGCAACAGGTACAAACAGGATTCTTAGCTTCTTGTGGAGATTTCTGATAACGTTGGATCTTTGTATTTTTATATTGCTTGCACTAAATGAAAGGGGTCATCACTGGTATGAAATCTTTTCTGAAACAATGGACCGATAAAAAATATTTGTGCACGCTTCTGATCCTCGGCAGCATCATATTTTTAAGTGCCACTGGATGTCAGCCAAGTAATGAGATTGGTTCTATGGCTGTTCAACCAGCGGTAATCGCCGATGCAGAAAAAGAACTTCTATATCGGGCTGGCGCTGAGCGCTACTTCATTTTTGATATTGATTTGTTGGAAATAGGAGCGGAAAAGGCAAATCTATCGGTGGATTACTATGAAAATGGCCGCTTTGTGCGGCATGAAACCAGCGGTACTGGATATAACTTGGAAGAATTGGAACAGGAAAGACTAAGCCTGATCCAGATGAAAAGCCCTGGAACTCAGAATGAAATCTGGCATCTCGGTTTTGGAGGCTCCAGAAGCAGCGCCAATGTCCCGATGCCGGAAGACATTACTGGGTGGACCTGGGGCCACCATGAAGGAGTTTCAGCTATTGATTTGGAAGAAGAAATAGTATTGGTTGTATTGGCAGGCAATCGAAGCGGTCAGGTGAGCAGTACTCATATTATTTTTGATGGGGAATCCACTAATATGAAAGCTTTGGAAGAATATGACGCGGCGTATGTGTTGAAGCTACAATTTCATTAATACAGAAGTGAAGACGTTCAAATGGGAGCGTCTTTTTTATGTAAAAAAACCGGGAGGTTATTGACATATGACAAATATAACGTATAATGAAAGTATAAATGGCATATGTCATTTATAAAAGAGTCTTATTAGAAACTAGAGGTATTGTGTAAAGGAGGTTTTAAAAATGCCAGGAAGAGATGGAACAGGACCACTGGGAAGAGGAGAAGCGACTGGTAGAGGAATGGGATCTTGTGTGACACCGGGAAGAGGCATAGGTCGAAGAAGGCCACGGCTTGGATTTGGTCGGGGCATCAGAGCAGGCGCCGGATTGGGATTTGGACGTGGTATGGGGTTTTGCCGTCCGATTCTTACAGAAGCAGAAGAAAAAGAATGGCTGAAACAGGAAAGAGAAATGCTGAAAGAAGAACTTGAGTTTATCGAACAGGCACTTGGCGGCCAGTCTGACGAAGCAGAAGAAAAATAAAAGGTAAGGTGAGGCTATGCCCAGACCCCATAAGCGGAGAAGGGTTTGCGGACTGCCGGAAAGCGATTCTTTCGGTCCG
>SLLE01000135.1 GCA_007134225.1 Tindallia sp. | reverse complement strand
TCCATATCCATGACCCCTTCCCTGCTAAATAGAGGCTAGTTTCTTTGTTCGTTCCTCAATTTCATCTACATTCATTTTAATTCTAGCTACATTGGTTTCCATAGCCGCTTTTGCAACTGCTGCAGCGACCCGTGGTGCCACACGGGCGTCCAAGGCATCAGGAATGATATAGTCTTTGCGGAGCCCATTGGCAGCGGCGATTTCGGCAATGGCATAGGCAGCCGCTATTTTCATTTCTTCGTTAATGGTTGAAGCCCGAACATCCAGGGCTCCACGGAAAATTCCCGGAAACGCCAGCACGTTATTAATCTGATTGTCAAAATCAGATCTTCCAGTTGCCACAACAGATGCGCCGCCGGCAAAAGCGTCTTCCGGCATGATTTCAGGAGTTGGGTTGGACATGGCAAAAATAATGGGATCCGGCGCCATACTTTCCACCATCTCTTTCGTCATAACGTTCCCGGAAGACAGGCCTAAGAACACATCCGCTCCTTTGACGGCTTCCTTCAGATCCCCTTTCACCATAGTACGATTCGTAACCTGGGCCATTTCCTGTTTGGAAGGATCCATGGTTCCCGGTCTTCCTTCATAAATGCTTCCTTTACGGTCACACATGATAACATGCCGGAGCCCCTTACTCATCAGCAGCTTAATGACAGCTACAGCGGCGGCTCCAGCACCATTGACCACAACATGCAGATCTTCCATTTTCTTGTCAGCGATTTTTGCCGCATTGATTAATCCCGCAAGCGTGACTATAGCGGTTCCATGTTGGTCATCATGAAAAATCGGAATGTCCATGGTTTCTTTTAATCTTTTTTCTATTTCAAAGCAGGCTGGTGCTGCAATATCTTCCAAGTTAACACCGCCAAAGGTAGGTTCCAGTAATTGCACGGTTTTCACAATTTCATCCACGTCTTTGGTACCAAGACAAATCGGGAAAGCATCCACCCCTGCAAAGGCCTTAAACAGAATAGACTTTCCTTCCATGACAGGCATCGAAGCTTCTGCGCCAATGTCACCAAGCCCAAGGACGGCTGTTCCATCCGATACGACTGCCACTAGATTGCCTTTGGCTGTGTATTCATACGCCAGCTCTTTATTTTCATGAATATCTTTGCATGGTTCCGCCACACCTGGTGTATAGGCCAGTGACAGATCATGTCTTGTTTTCAGTTTTAGTTTACTTTCCACGCTAATTTTTCCTTTGTTATCTTTGTGAATTTTCAGTGTTTCTTCTCTCAACGACATACCGATTTCACCATTCCTTCCTTATTCAATCTCATCTGGTTCAGCTATACGATCAACTTTTTGGCTGTTGTTGCTAAGCCGGACAATATTTTCTTTCGCATTTAAAATATGTTCTTGCATGAGTTCTCTTGCCATTTTCGGGTCTTTTTTTTGAATCGCTTCAAAAACTTTTTCATGATCCTTTAAGGTTCGCAGTGGTTGTCCTTTGATTTGCAACGTCGCTTCTCGACTTAGAGTCAGAGAATCTTTAATGATATTCATCAACATAACGAAGGCAGTGTTATGGGTTGCCTGAGCGATCGCCATATGAAAATCACTGTCTTCTTCAAGCCCTGATTCTCCTGATTCAATGGCTGCTTTTGCCGCTTCCAGGGATTTTCCGATTCGAGCGATGTCTTCCGGTGTCGCAAAAATCGCCGCTCTTTGCGCCATTTCAGCCTCGATCACATCTCTCACGTCCAGTAAATCCATAATCATGCCTTTATCCATTGAAATGGCAGAAGTAACAGGAGCCAGCAAATCATCCATTCTGATTTTTTTTATATATACTCCTTCGCCAGGCTTTATTTCCACGTAGTTCATTATTTCAAGGGTTCTCAACGCTTCACGAAGGGAATTGCGGCTAACATTAAGCATTTCTGCCAGTTCTCTTTCTGAAGGAAGCTTGTCCCCTGGCTTTAAAACGCCTTTTCGAATTTCTTCCTGAATTTGCTCGACAACGCCTTCAAAAAGTCTGGTTTTGCTTAATGGTACGAATGGCATTTGAACCGTCTCCCTTCTCGAAGTAATAGCATTCTCAATTAAACAAGGCGCATAGCGCTTTCGTCTCCTGACGGCCAAAAGGAAGAGCATCCATCTTTCTTTGCAAGAAAAGGGGGATTTTCATTGGAGCGATGCTCCTCCCTGGCCACCTTCGAATAGTTTCAGGAGAACCATTCCAGGCATTTAATCGTTGTTTTTGTATTAGTTGCTGCTCTTTAGGTAAAATCCAGTCCTCCGTTGATGTTAATCAGCTGACCGGTGCAATAGGAACCGGATTGAGAAGCCAACCACATAATGGCACCTGCATAGTCATGCCCATATCCATAACGATGGAGTGGAATTTCGTTCAATTCAACTTCTTTCATTTCATCAAATGTGATTCCTCTTTCTTTTGCATCTGCTTCCACAAAGGCCCAGTGCATTTCTGAAGCTGCCAAACCAGGACAAAGCGCATTGACATTCACATTATACGGAGCCATCTCAAGCGCCAACGCCTGAGTCATGGTGTGAACCGCACCCTTTGAAGCACCGTAGGTAGCTGAACCGGCATGTCCAACTTTTCCGAAGAAAGATCCTGTGTTAACAATGGATCCGCTTTTTTGCTTCATCATTTGCTTTGCGGCATACTTGCAACCAAAGAAAATTCCTTTGAAGTTAACGCCGATAATCTTATCAATCTGAGCTTCTTCAGTTTCCCATACGTTTCCGGTTTCAAGATGCATACCGGCGTTGTTGGCCATAATGTCCAGTTTGCCGAATTTTTCAACGGTTTTTTCAACTAAGTCTTTAATCGCCGCTTCATCAGATACATCCAATTCCACTGCAAATCCGTCAATTTCCGGGTACTTTTCCTTAATCTCGTCAAAAGACTCTTTAACCAAAGGTAACTTGTCGGCCATTACCACATTTACGCCTTCGCTGGCAAGGGTTTCAGCAATACCCTTTCCAATCCCTCTGGCGGACCCTGTTACAATTGCTACTTTTCCTTTTACACTTCTGAATTCTGTCATATTTTCCTCTCCTTTTTAAATATTTTTAGCTTTTTCAGCCATTAAACGGTTTTCGTTTTACAGTTTTTTCAAGTTTTTCCTATCTTTTCAATGCTTTCTTTAATATTTCTATATCCTGCCGAATCAGCTCCGACGGATCATCATTGATCAGGTTTAAGGGTGGTTGATCATAATAGTTTTCAGATACGAACCATCCATCGTATTCAAGACTCAAAAGTTTTTCCATTGATTGATAAAAATTGGTGTCTCCGGTTCCTAATAAGGCACCACTGAGATCTTTGTTTTTTCCATCTTTCACATGCACTTCACAGATGTAGGGCATGAATGGATCAATTAAGGATG
>SLLE01000039.1 GCA_007134225.1 Tindallia sp. | reverse complement strand
TTTAGCTTCAGGTTGAGTTTTAACTCCATCTGAAGGTTAGAATGCGTTATCCAGGGACGTAGCACCGCTTATCTCCCTCTTGTAGAAGAGGGAGTCTTAGCGGTGGTAGTCATCGGATAAACAGCGTAACTGAAAAGCATCTCAAATTGATATGTTGTATATCAATTTGAGATGCTTAGTTTTGGAGATTGTATTTGTTTATTTTCCTGTAAATTGTCGCCCGGCTGACTCCGAGGTGTTCCGCTGCTTTAATACGTCCTTTCTCATGCCAACCAAAGTGGTCTAATGCTTTTTTGATGTGTTGCTTTTCGACGTCTTCCAGCTTCTGAATTGTTTTTGGTTTCTTTTTTTCCCTGATTTGAAACGGGAGATTTTCTTCATTGATATAATTACTTTGCTCCATATTAATGGCATACTCAATGGTATTCTGCAGTTCTCTCACATTCCCATCCCAAGGATAATTGAGAAAAATTTCTTCCACTTCTTCCGATAATCCAATGATTCGTTTATTGAACTTACTTGAAAATTTTTCAATAAAATGTTGTGCCAAAACCAGTACATCATTCCCCCGGTCCCTTAACGGAGGGATGAAAAGGGTCACCACATTCAATCGATGGAACAGGTCTTCCCGGAAACTTCCTTTTTCCACCATTTCATCCAATCGAATATTAGTGGCAGCCACAATGCGCACATTGATTGGGATGCTTTTCTCACCCCCAACCCTTTCCACTACCTGATTCTCAATAACTCTTAACAGCTTTTGCTGTAAGTAGAGCGGCATGGTTTCAACTTCATCAAGAAAAATTGCTCCCTTATCGGCAAGGTAAAATTTGCCATGCTTTCCGCTATTGCTGGCTCCGGTAAATGCGCCTTTTTCATATCCGAACAATTCGCTCTCAATCAGACTTTCCGGAATGGCACCACAATTAATGGTAATAAAAGGTTCTTGACTTCGCTGGCTTTCAGTATGAATTGCTCTGGCAAAGAGCTCTTTCCCGGTACCTGTTTCCCCAACAAGCAATACGGAAGAATCGTATGAAGCCACTCTCTTTACCTTTTTTTTAAATTCCATAAAATGAACGTTTGAACCAATAATGTCTTTCAACATAATATCATCTTGTCTTTCTGTAATCATATACGCCATTTCACGTGTATCCTTATAGTCCTCCAGAATGCAAATAAAACTCTCCACCGCATGGTCTTCGCCGGCCAGAATAGATTTAACCGTACAAAGCAGATACAATATCTCGTTTTTATTACTATACGTCACTTCCTGATAAGAATTTGTGTTGGTATTTTTTTCAGTCTGCTCTATCAACAGATCACCAAAAATTTCGTTAATATGCCTGCCTTTCATATTTTCCTTTGGGATTTCCAGTTTTTCAAGCAAGAAATTATTAACATCTGTGATGTTGAGATCTTTATCCAGCACCACAATGCCTTTATTGATGTTTTCAATGACCTGATTCATCAACAAGGCGTAGGTGTTAATTTTTTTCAGCATTTCAAATTCTTTCACTTTTGTGCTGATCAGTTCGGCAATTTTATCGATAAATTTCAGCATGGCATAATTGTTATTCTGGATAATCGCAGCCTGTTTTTCTTCCGTAGCCGCCAAGCCAATAACTCCAATGGTGGTTCCCTCATGATCGATGGCTGCGTAAACCGCTTTTTTGTAATAGCAGTTGCCATATTTGGGGCAGGCATTGCATTTTTCATCTTTGCCAGGGTTTTCCAGTAAAATATGTTTTTGACCGCCAAGCACAAAGCGGTTAATTACACCTTTAGGCTGCATTTTCTGCCCAATTAATTCTTTTGATTTGCCGGTACCGGCAATTCGAGTCAGTTTATCATCAACAATTTCAACGTCCAATTTCAGTGCGGCCGCCATTGCTTCGGCAAACTGCTGGACACCATCTTTTATTTGCAACAATGCAGATCCCATTTCCACCCTCCATTTAAATCCCTTTCCAAAAATATGTTCTCTACTCCATTATAGCTACTTTTGCTCTTTCTGACAAATGTCGATGAAATTTCCAAACTGATCGAAACTACGACCGAGCTGGACAAAGAAAGCTATCGAAAGTTTAAGAATATAACTTCCGGGTATTTAGTGTAATGTACGTTCCGTTAGAAGTTTTAGATGCAAGGAGGGATATCATGGCAGTTGTAAAAGTGATTGAAATACTGGCAGAATCCAGCAAAGGCTGGGAAGATGCAACCCAGGAAGCGGTAAAAGAAGCAGCCAAGTCGGTCAACAATATTCAGTCCGTCTACGTAAAAGAGATGCAGGCTATCGTAGAAGGTGACAAGGTCGTTAAATACCGTGTGAACACTAAAATTTCTTTTCTTGTACAAAAATAATCATTTGATCGGGTCTTAGCGTAAATGCTCATACCCCCTCTTTCGCCAGAGGGGGTTTTTCATTTTTCAAACTTTCTGATTCGTTCGGCTACAAACTCCGGGACTTCGCAGGAAACTTCCTTCTCGGTGTCATAGGCGACGTAAACAATTTCTCCATCCAGAACCACTTCGGCTGAATCTTCCCGGCATACCAAAAAAGTTACAGGAATACTCTTGTTGCCAAGTTTTTTCACCTGAACGTATATCTCCAACACTTCATCATAACGTGCCGGTCGCAAAAAGTTCATGGATGCTTTTGCAATCACGATATCGAATTCGTTATTTTGGGACAGCTCGCTGTAGTGCAACCCAAGATTTCTCAGGTATTCGATCCACGCCATTCCCAGATAAGTCAGATAGTTGGCATTAAAAACAATTTGCTGCATATCCACTTCGTGGTAGCGAACCTTTATTTTGTGGAAAAAACGATAGGATTCTTTTGATGTGTTCGCTGACAATTTTGCACCTCCCAATTAGATCATCTTTTCATATGTTTCGAGTGCCGATTGGCTAAACAGGACAAATCGAATCAGCTTGACATGTTTCAATTCCGGCGCTATGGCCTTAATGGTTTGGAGCGCGATCCTGAGGGCGGCATTCTTCCTCCATACCGGGACCGGCCGCCCGGTTCAAGGCTCCGGAAACGCCGCCTCCGGTCATTAGCTGCGCATTCGCAGCATTGACCACCGCTTGGATATCGTTTTGAGCAGCGATGTCTCCCTTAACACATTCAATGGTTACGTTTGAAATTTCTTTTTTCATCATAATCATCCTCCAATGATTCTCAAGGCTCTCAAACAGGCTATATATTTATGTTACCCATTAATGATAGGCAAAATTTCCACTATGGACAAATTTCAGGCGAAAGTTTCTTAATTTGAACTGGCTATTTCCATCCTTTTCCTCAAGAGCCCGGCAAGCTTAAAATTCAGGCTCAATGAACGGTCATGTAATCAAAGAAGCA
>SLLE01000052.1 GCA_007134225.1 Tindallia sp. | reverse complement strand
CTACCACCGCTAAGACTCCCTCTTCTGCAAGAGGGAGATAAGCGGTGCTACGTCCCTGGATAACGCATTCTAACCTTCTGATGGAGTAAAAACTCCACCAGAAGCTAAGAATCCTGTTTATAGATTAATGTTATATTTTCTTATTTTAGCATATAGGGTTGTTCTGTGAATTTTTAGCAACCGTGCTGCCTGTGCCTTATTATTTCCCGTCTCTTTCAGGGCTTTCATAATGGTGATCTTTTCGGCACTGTTGATGGAATCCGAAAGGGTTTCCTCCCGTTCCTCTTTAAGTATTGTTTCAATTGGTTTAAAGTGCTGCGTCGAATAATCCTTCGTTTCATCGTGAAGTAAATCCGGAGCGAATTTTTCGATATGATGAGGCGTAATGATAGGGTCCTCTGCCAGGAAAGACATTCGTTCAACGATGTTAATGAGTTCTCTCACATTGCCGGGCCACTCGGATTGTATTAAAAGATCCATTGCTTCAGATGAAATTTTTTGACTGCTATTAAGCTGTTGCATCGTTCGATTCACCAGCAATGGGATATCATCTTTACGTTCTCTAAGAGGAGGCACATAAATCGAAACACCGTCCAAGCGATAAAGGAGATCGGCTCTGAATTCCTTAAGTTTCACTTTATTCTTTACGTCTTGGTTCGTGGAAGATACAACCCGAACATTAACAGCCCTTAACTCATTGTCTCCTATTCTCTCAACGTGCTGGTTCTCTAAAACCCTTAAAAGCTTTGCTTGCATACGCAGCGGCATGTCGCCAATTTCGTCGAGAAAAATAGTTCCTCCGTCGGCCAACTCAAACTTCCCTGGCTTTCCTTGTTTGCGAGCACCCGTAAAGGCACCTGCGCCATAACCGAATAATTCTGATTCCAGCAAATCCTGAGGAATGGCAGCGCAGTTAATGCTGATAAAAGGACCTCTGTGGTAAGGGCTTGCATTATGAATTGCCTGAGCAAACAAATCTTTTCCTACACCGGTTTCACCAAGGATGAGAACGGACATGTCTGATTGGGCTGCTTTAATAGCCATATGTTTCACTTGAACAAAATGCTCGGAGTTTCCGATAATGTCTTTAAAAGTATATGCTGGTGAGGTTAAGGAAGAAGTATTTTTTTTGTAAAATTCAAGCTTTTCTTCCATTGATTTCAGTTTTTTTGCCAGTTCGCTCAATTCGTTGACATCCTGAAAATTCACTTTTCCAATGGCGCCGACGATCTGATTATTAACAATAATGGGAAGGCGGTGAACAACCGCTTCCCGACCATGAATTTTCTGTAAGTTGTCTATTTCAGATACTCCGTTGATGCAAACTTGGTGCAGCCTGGTGTTTTCAATAACATCCTGAACTGGTTTTCCAATGGCATTACTTCGGGACACATTAATAAATGACAAATAAGCCTTATTGATGAAAACAATCTCAGCCTTGGAGTTCACAATGACCATTGGCTCCCAAAGCGTATCCAGGATATGTTGATAAAAAAGGCATTGATCACTGCAACAATCTTCCATGCATTTTTGTAAATATTTGGCAGTATCCAAACAGCCCATCCTCCTCTTACTGATTGCAGCAGCTGTTAATAAACAATCCCTTGCCACCATAGATAAAGAATATCATAACATAAGCTTACTTTCAATTGAATGACGAATGATATAATGAAAGATAAATGCTCTAATGTCACAGTATCATAAGAAAGAATCCTTATCTTCAATAAATAAAGACAAAACATAATGGGTATAGTATTATAACAGGAAAGTCATCATGACTGAATAAAAGGAGTTGCAGGGTATGTCTGAACTAGTAAAGGAAAAAGGGCTTGACCGGTATATCCGGAAACTGTATAAGAATTTTCATCGAATACCTGAAAAATCATACGAAGAGTACGAAACAGCCAAACTAGTGGCGGAAGAATTGCGAAAAATTGGCTTGGAAGTTGAGGAAAAAATTGCTGGGACGGGAGTGGTGGGAAGACAAAAGACAGGCAATCCTGGGCCTGTCATTGCATTGCGAGCCGATATGGACGCTTTATGTCTCATACGAAACCATCAAGAAACTGTTCAGCATTTATGTGGTCATGATGCCCATATGGCAATGGTTCTGGGGGCAGCCAAAATGCTTGTGAAAACACCGCCACCCATGGGAGAAATCGTATATTTATTTCAGCCTTCAGAAGAAAAGTTGGATGGCGCCAGAAAAGTCATTGAAAGTGGTGCTTTGGATGATGTGGAGGAAATGATCGGCATTCATGTAAGACCTGAAAACGAGATGGCAACTGGCGATGCGACACCAGCCCTGCTTCATGGAGCGGTTCAGATTATACGGGCTGAGATTTTCGGCAAAAACGCACATGGAGCCCGACCTCATTTAGGAGTCAATGCTCTGGAAGCAGCGGTTTTAGCGGTTAACGCCCTCAATACACTTCACTTCGATCCAGGAATTCCCCACTCCGCAAAAGTCACCAGACTTTTGGTGGAAGGAGATACCTACAACCAAATACCAGAAACAGCAGAAATTCATGTGGATATACGAGCTCAGTGCAATGCATTAATGAGGACCATGACGGTGGATATCAGTAAAGCCATTGATAAAAGCGCTGGTGCCCTTGGAGCAAAAACCATTATTGACACCGTGGATCACACCCTTGCTGCTGAATACGATGATGATGTCGTTAAATCTGTAGGAGAAGCCATTAAAGGTGTCTTGGGTGATGTACTGCCACCACTGGTTACGTTCGGATCAGAAGACTTTCATTTTTACTCGTCTCATAAAAAAATCAAGACAGCGTATATTGGATTGGGTGCTGGTGTTAAACCAGGATTACATCATCCTGCTTTTCGCCTGCATCCCGGAATGCTGGTAAAGGGTTCCCGGATTCTGGCTGAATCCGTCTGCAAGAGGATTCATCAATACGCTTGTACCCAAGAATCCGGAACTATATAATGGGGTTAAATTAATGGGATAAAATGTGAAAACTTAATATGGCAGAATGAAGAAAGGATACATGCATATGGTTGCAAGGTTGGTATAATAGAAAAAAGGAGGAGAATCCAGTGCAAATAATTACGGACAGTTCATGCGATTTACCTAAGGAAATCATTGAGAAACACAATATTTTAGTGGTACCCCTTCGTATTGAGATTGACGGTAAAGATTACGTGGATGGCATTGACTTAAGCCATCAGGACTTTTATCAAAAAATGACAGCTTCTCCAACGCTTCCTAAAACGTCACAGCCTTCTCCACAAACATTCATTGATCGATTTAAAGAAGGTTTGGAAAGAAGTGAAGAAGTCCTCAGTATTCATCTATCATCCCGACTGAGCGGCACCGTTGAGAGCGCGTACCAAGCCAGGCAGGAAACCGGGGGAAACATCGAAATATTTGACACCCTTACTGGATCCATAGGGGTTGGTATGCAGGTTCTGAAAGCTTGTCAACTGGCAATAGAAGGATTTGAAGAATCGGAGATTGTCGAAAAGCTAAAAGCGTATCGGGATCAAATGCGAGTGGTTGTTTACCTTGAAACTCTGGAAAATGCAGTAAAAGGTGGGCGAGTCAGTAAGCCTAAGGAATTTGTTTCAAACTTGTTGAATCTAAAACCGGTCGTTCACGTGGAAGATGGCTATGTACGGGTATTAAAAACCCTTCGAGGAAAAAAGAAAGCTATACGGGTATTGCTGGATGAAATGGAAAAAAAGAAAAAAGATTACAGCGACCAAATTGTGGCCATCACCCATTGTGATTGTCTGGAAGAAGCAGAGGCATTGAGAGAAGAAATCATTCAGCGTTTTAATCCGTCAGAGGTACTGTTAACAACCATGGGTCCTGTGATTGGAACCCATGCCGGCATTGGTGGACTGCTTGTTTGCTTCTAAGATGCGGATAAAGATAGATATTGTTTAATTTCTATCGAATGATCATCTTTTTAGTGGAAATACCTACCACTTTTTTAAGAGGTATGTTATAATTCAAAGTGAGTGGGAGAGACGAAGGTTAGTTTTTTCAAAGCGTGCAGCTTACTGAAAAGTTGCAATTGACAGAAAATATAAATTGGTTAAATTTTTAACCAATCAGGGGGAAAACGTTTTCTGTTGATCGAAGAAATCAGAACCTTTACTCAAAATATCAACCAATGAAAAAGGAGGCAGTTCAATGACAGAAAAAGGTGTGAACAATCCGTTTGTAATTGCACAGCAACAGGTTAAGGCAGCTTGCGATAAGCTGGGTACTCCGCAGGAAGTGTACGAAATCCTTAAAAATCCGATCCGTGTTTTGGAAGTTTCCATTCCAGTAAAAATGGACGACGGTAGTATCAAAAACTTTGTGGGTTATCGGTCTCAGCATAACGACGCGGTAGGTCCCTTTAAGGGTGGGGTTCGTTTCCATCAGGACGTAAATGAAGACGAAGTAAAAGCATTATCCACCTGGATGACATTTAAATGTGGTGTCGTTGGAATCCCATATGGCGGGGGTAAGGGTGGAGTGATTGTGGATCCGTTTACACTGTCTGAAGGTGAGTTGGAAAGAGTATCACGAGGATATGCAAGAGCGATTGCTCCCATCATTGGAGAGAAAATTGATATTCCTGCTCCTGATGTAGGTACGTCCGGTCAGGTAATGGCTTGGATGGTTGATGAATACGAAAAAACCACCGGCCGATTTGAACCCGGAGTATTTACCGGAAAGCCTGTCACCTATTATGGCTCTCTGGCACGAACAGAAGCAACCGGTTTTGGAGTTGCTATTATGGCACGTTATGCGGCTCAAAAACTGAATTTAAATCTGGATGGAATCCGGATAGCAATTCAGGGATTTGGTAATGTTGGCAGCTATGCAGCTATGTACATGGAAGAGATGGGTGCTAAAGTGGTTGCCATATCCGATGTTTCCTGTACACTGGTGAATAATAATGGTTTAAACGTCAAAGAGTTGATGAAATACGCAGCGGGAAACAAGAATAGAATGATCACCGGCTTCTCCGGTGCGGAAGAAGAGATTGATCGAAACGCGATTATTGGTATGGACGTAGATATCTTGATGCCATGTGCGCTCGAGAACGTGTTCACATCTGAAACAGCTGATAATGTAAAAGCAAAAATCCTATGCGAAGGCGCCAACGGACCAACAACTCCGGAAGGTGATAAAATTATGAACGACAAAGGGATTTTGGTTGTTCCGGATATTCTTGCCAATGCAGGCGGGGTTACCGTATCCTACTTCGAATGGGTACAGAACCTGATGCGTTACAACTGGACCTTTGAAGAAGTTCAGGAAAAGCAGGAAAAATCCATGAACAAAGCTTTTGATGACATCTGGGTGCTGATGGATGAACATCAAGTAGATATGAGAACCGCAGCTTATATGATGTCCATCAAACGTGTTGCCGATGCCATGAAGCTTCGTGGATGGTACTAAAAAACAATCAACTTAAACCGTCTCGTAAAGGGGCGGTTTTCTTTTTCTTGATCTTTTTTGATGAGAAAGTTATCATTAACGTAGTCAGGTGATAAGGGGGTGAGATCATGCCGGCAGCAACCATGGTATTCGTGAATGGTAAAATACGTACAATGGAAGGTAACGACTGTGAAGCAGTTGCATTTCAGGACGATACAATCCTACAAGTCGGAAAAAAAGAAGACGTTATGAAGGTGATAGATACAAACACGCAAGTCATCGATATGGGTGGAAAAACCATGCTGCCCGGTTTTATCGATACACATACACATTTGGTGGGTTATGGTATTTCCTTGAAAACCGTTGATTTAATCGGCACCAAATCCATCGATGAATTAGTTGGACGATGCCAACGTTATGTACGCGGTCATGACATACCAGATGGTCAATGGGTCATTGGGCGAGGATGGAACCAGAATGACTTTGTTCATGAAGTAAAATTTCCGGATCGTCATGATCTGGATCGTATTAGCCAAAATCACCCTATTTTGTTGTTGCGGGTTTGTGGCCATATTGGTTCTGCTAATACAATGGCATTGGAAGAAGTAGGGATTACTGCAGACACGTTCATAGCCGGAGGATCCTTTGATCATGCTCTATCAGGAGAACCTAATGGGATTATTCGTGAAGCTTCCCTTGAATGGTTTAAAAAGAATCGATGCCTGACAGATGATCACGCATATATTCGAAAAGGGATTCTGGAAGGATCTTCAGAACTGTTGAAACATGGAGTTACATCAGTTCATACGGAGGATTCCTATGATCTTGGCTATAGCGGAGATTTTGAACATATTGCTGAAACCTATCGTGAAATGGCATCGGCTGGAGAATTGCCGGTACGAGTTTATCAAAAGATATCTCTCCCCAAAAGAAAGGATATTGAATCTTTCCTTAAAGGAAGTTTAAGAACGGGGCAGGGAGATCATTACTATAAAATTGGTCCTATGAAACAATGGTGTGATGGAACCATCGGAGCTAGAACAGCAGCGCTTCGGGAACCTTACTCAGATGATCCAAAGAATAATGGAATTCTGGTTTATGAAAAAGACGAATTATTATGGAATGTGCGCATGGCTCATCAGGCCGATATGCAGGTTTGCCTGCATGCCATTGGAGATGCAGCACTGGAAATGGTCATAGAAGCCTATGAAAAAGTCCAGAAAGAATCACCTAAGGAGCTGCGGCACCGCATTGTTCATTGTCAGGTAGGTGACCGGAGATTATACGAAAGGTTGAAGCCACTTGATGTCAGTTTGAACATACAGACCGCACAGACAGCAACGGACTGGCCGATGATGAACAGTCGCTTGGGAAAAAAGAGGGAAAAGGAGAGCCATAATTGGAGAACGCTAACGGATATGGGAATATGCCTGACGGGAGGATCGGATATTCCTGTGGAAGGGCCAGACGTTTTTTATGGCATCTACGCAGCCGTTAACCGAAAAGATCGGAAAGGTAAGCCTGAAAAGGGATGGTTGCCGGAGCAATGCCTGACGGTGGAAGAAGCCATTAAAACCTACACAGTCAACGCAGCTTATGCTTCCTTCGAAGAAAATCTGAAAGGGAGTATCACGGAAGGGAAACTTGCTGATGTGATTGTGGTGGATAAGGATCCCTTTGAAACTCCATTGGAAGAACTGAAAGACATAGAAGTTGAGATGACCGTTGTTGGTGGAAAAATAAAATGGTCAAAATAATAGCTTCAAGTTTTAAGGTTTGCGTGTTACAATAATAAACAGTTGCTATTTCTGCGGTGGATAATTGAAAAAACCGGGAGGTAAAGTATGAGTACTATTAATCGATTTAAAGGAAAAGAAGAATTTGATGCGATTAAATCTCAGATTAGAACCACGATCCAGACGGCCTTTTATCAAAACAATGTTCAGTCGGTTAAAACCGTGGCGCAAGCCTATCAGCTTGCAAAAAAAAGCCCTGGCACGATACCATTGACAGGCATTCCAATTTATGAGCCAGAAAAACAAGGTTTGCCGGAAGATGCTCATGCACTGCTGTTTAATGATGGAAACACGTTTGGAAGGGCTGCTGCTGCCAGACGCATTGCCGGGGATCCGGATGTGGATCTAACCTACTATTCAGCGATCATTCGCGATGCTATTTATGATACTCGAAAAATATCACTTTATCACGGAGAAGTTATTATTGGATTGCATCGGAATTTTATGGTTAAAGCCCATATTTTGATCCCTGAAAATCACGAAAATATTTTTTACAGCTGGTTGTTAAATTTTCAGTATGTCAATGAGGTTTACTCTGAAATGTACAAATACTCCAAAAAAATTCCGGAAGGCGATATTGTGATCTTTTGTGATCCGGACTGGTCGCATCCGAACCATCCCATGGGCCTTACCTTTTTTGATCCTACACATAACTGTGCAGCCATTCTGGGAATGAAATATTTTGGCGAGTATAAAAAAGGAACATTGACACTAGCTTGGGGAACAGCCGCAAGAAATGGTTATGCTGCCTGTCATGGTGGATTAAAGTGCTACAATCTGCCTGGCAAAAAGAATACCATTGCCGTTTTTGGATTGTCTGGGTCTGGTAAATCGACGATTACACACGCAAAACATGATAATAAATACAACGTAACAGTCCTGCACGACGATGCATTTATTATTAACATTGAAGATAAAACCTCCATCGCTCTGGAACCGACTTACTTCGATAAAACACAGGATTACCCCATGAACTGCGAAGATAATAAATACATTCTAACGATACAGAACAATGGTGCCATTATGTATGAGGACGGAAAAATATATCCGGTAACCGAAGACCTTAGAAACGGAAACGGTCGCGCTATCAAATCAAAGCTCTGGGCAGCGGATCGGGTGGATCGAATTGATGATCCAATCAACTCCATTTTTTGGATCATGAAGGATCCGACTATGCCACCGGTCATCAAGCTGAAGGGAGCGGCGCTGGGATCGGTGATGGGAGCAACCCTGGCAACCAAAAGAACATCAGCAGAAAAACTGCCGGACGGAGTGAATCCGGAACAACTTGTGGTGGAACCATACGCCAATCCATTCCGCACGTATCCGTTAAGCGTTGATTACAAGCTTTTTAAAAGCTTGTTTGAGTCCGGAGTTGACTGCTATGTGATTAATACCGGTCACTTTATGGGGGAAAAAGTAATGCCAGAGCACACACTTGGAATTATTGAGTCCATCATTGAAAATAAAGCTGAATTTGTTAAATGGGAGCCCTTTGAAGAGATGGAAATCATGAAAATAGAAGGGTTTGAAGCGGATCTGGAAGACCCGGAATACCGAAAAGAGTTTATGATTCATTTTGTTCAACGAATTCAATATGTAGAGTCAAGGAAGACGGTTAAAAACGGTGTGGATACCTTGCCGGCCGAAGCTGTAAAAGCCCTGTATGCAGTTATGTCTGAGCTCCATGATGATGAAGATAAGAAATTACAGGAACAACTATTAAATGGGAACAAAATAATCGAATAAGGTTAAAGCAAAAGCTGGCCGTGTTGACGCGGGCCAGCTTTTGCTATTTCTGTGAAAGAATTGCTTCTACAATTTTGGGAATCACTTGTTTTTTTCTGGAAATAACACCTGGGATAAAGGCTCCCTGATCCACAGGGCCGGCAAAAGCAGTTGATAAAAGATTTCTTGCCCTGGATACATAATATACAAAAGAGCCTTCCTTAATAATATCGGTTACCAACAGCAAAACCATGTAATAACTACCATCATGTTTAATCCTTTCCATCAATGACTGCAAACTTTCTTTCCGCTTATTGATTTCTTCCAGATCCAGCGTAAACACCTGGCTGATACCGACTTTCTCTCCTTCCAGGTAAAAGGATTTAAAATCTTTATAGAAAACATCCTCAGTGCTCTGTCCCTCCAAAGAAGTGCCAGCCTGAAACATCTCCATCGCATACTTTTCCAAATTAAGGTTCAATTGTTTATTAAGCATTTTAACTGTTTCCCGATCCTGAGGCGTGGTGGTGGGAGACTTGAAATAAAGGGTATCGGATAAAACACCTGAAACCATAGCACCTGCAATTTCGTTTGGAATTGGAATATTGGCCTCCTGGTACATTTCAGCCACAATGGTACAGGTGCTGCCGACGGGCTTGTTCCGAAAACTGATGGGCATGCTGGTGGAAATATCACCAATTTTATGATGATCAATTACCTCCAGAATTTGGGCTTCTTCAAGCCCATCTGCACTTTGATCGGATTCATTATGATCGACAAGGATTACCTGCTTACGCTCCGGAGTCATCAAATGCTTGCGATTGATAAACCCGACGAAGCGATTGCTGACATCCACGACCGGGTAGTTTCTGAAATGGGTCGTAGCCAGCTCATCTTTCAATTCTTCCAGATACTGTGTATCAATAAATTTAATAATATTACCGGAGCGCATAATGGTAGAAACATAATTACATTGATCGATGATTTTAGCGGTATGGAATGTGTTTTGTGGAACGGATAAAATCGAAACCGCATTATCGCTGGCCATCTTAAGGAGTTCTTTTGGAAGGGTATTGTTTCCGGTAAGAATAATTAGCTGTACACCTGATTCGATGGCGTGTTGGATAATGTCATAGCGATCACCGACAATGATAATGCTGTCAGGTCCCAACGTTCCCTGGATGGTTTTATAATAAAAAGCGATGACGGAAATTTCGCCGTCAATTTGTTTGCGTTGCTCCGTCAACAAAGTGCCACCTAAAGTGGTGGCTAAGTTTCTCAACGAAGTGTGTAAACGGTAGAAGTCGCCTTTAATTAACCCCATGGCAATATCCTTCATACTGACGATTCCCTGAAGGTTTTCCAATTCATCCAAAACGGCCAGTGTTTCAAAATGATTTTGAACCATTGTCTGATAAGCTGTTAAAATGGAACATTCCGGTGTAATGCCTTGAGTAAAATCATACTGGATATCTTTAACCTGTATCCTGACGTTGTCAATTTTTTTGGGAGCCGGCAAATGGAAATAATCCAAAACAAATTGCGTCTCCTTGCTGACTGCATCCAAACGGCAGGGAATAGCATCCATTCCTTGTTGCTTTTTTAAATATGCCAGAGAGATGGCGGAAGTAATGGAATCTGTATCCGGATGCTGGTGGCCAAAAACAAAAATAGACATATAGCGCCTCCTATCAATTTCAATTCCAAAAGCTAATATCCATCGTATTATAACAAAAAACCGATAAAAAACAAATCTGTTGACGGCGGGTATTTAAAGGTAAATATATGGAACATTTTTTAGATTAGTTTTAAAGGAATTTAACAGTAATTGTCGAATAATAATATAGTAAGAAAGTCATGGAAATTCAATCCAATCAGACGGATGTGATGGCACGATGCGAAAAACCAGAACATGGGTTATAAAACTTGGGTATGTACTGGTAATTGTCTTTATTTTTTCAGCTTTCACCAGTTCCATTTATTATGCCATGAATCTCCAAAAAACGCATCAGGACCTGGCAGAGAAAAACCTTAATATGATTCTTTTGACAAGTGATTTGAAAGGAAAAATAA
This sequence comes from Tindallia sp., assembly GCA_007134225.1. Lineage (GTDB taxonomy): Bacteria > Bacillota > Clostridia > Peptostreptococcales > Tindalliaceae > Tindallia. Next base: position 66,040 of record SLLE01000052.1, on the reverse strand, counting down.
CATCCCAGCAGTATCATTTGGCAAATTTTTATGAACGGAATGACCAAAACAGCTTATTTTTTATTGAAAAGAACAATCGGAACATTACAGGGATCTTACAGGAACTGTTCTCTTTTGATCTCACGCAGGATGAATACCATTGGCTGAACGTCATCAATAGAAGCTACGAATCCTCGAAAATAAATATCATATCGCTGACAGCGCACCAAAGCGGTGATGAGGCGACACTTCGGAGGGCGTATGCGACGGCCATTAATACCATGAGTGTGACCATCAACTTTTCAGATCAATTAACTGGTATCTTGCACAGTGATTATGAAAATAAGCGGGTAAAAAATGATCAGAAATTCACGCAATCTATTGCTATTACATCTATTGGTGCCTTGGTGGCGTTGGTTTCCTCCTTCTATTTTTTCGGTTTTTTCAGTCAGCGTGTTGACGATCTGGAATTACAGGGAACGAAAGATGGGTTAACTGGAATATACAATAAAAAAACCATTACAGCGATTTTGGAACGGATGATTGAAAGAAACAAGGTAAATCAAAAAGGACTCTCGGTTGCATTATTGGATGTGGATCATTTTAAATCCGTTAACGATGCTTACGGGCACTTAGAGGGGGATTTGATTCTTAGAGAGTTGGCGCTGATTATTCAGCAATCCATTCGAAGCAACGACTTTTGCGGCCGTTTTGGAGGCGAAGAATTTCTGATTCTTTTGAGCGATATAAATCCTAAAGAAGCATGGCTTGCCTGTGAACGAATTCGAAAAGCCATTGCATCAACGGATTTCGAAATAGAAGAAAATCGAATTAGAATTTCAGCAACCATAGGGCTCGCTTTTGCAAAGACGTATGATAAAGTGGATCCATTGCTTCTTCGGGCAGATCGACTACTATACACCGGTAAAAAGAGAGGCAGAAATCGAACAGAGAGCTAGACAGATCATAAGGAGGATTGATACAAACCGGGTGAACCACTGGAAACACCTGTATTTCAGTCCGTTAAACAATAAGGATAATCTGATGAGATACAAAGTTAATAAAAAGATTACAATAATGGGTAAAAAGTTAAATTTGTGGTAGGTATGGAAGGAAACATATGATGAAATGTCTTTCGACGAAAGGATGAGAACATGAAGTCTTATACGCTCCATCGACATGTTCAGTTATTCCGGTTTGGAGATCCCTTTGAGACAGAGAGTCTGTGTTATCCTGGCGAAAACCTTATACCTCAGGAAGAAGTTGAGTTGCCGGAATTTGATATTTTTAAAAACAATGGGATTACAGTGCTTACGTATCAATTGGAAAAGCAAGACCGGGTCATTGGTCTTGGGGAATCTGTGGGAGGGATTAACAAACGGGGACGCGTAATAGAGGCTTACGCAACGGATGATCCCATTCATACTCCGGATAAAAGAGCTTTATACGGGGCACATAACTATTTGTTTATCGCTGGCAATAAAAACCTGGGGATATACTTGGATTTTCCGGGAAAGATCAGTTATGATATCGGTTTCAGTCATCCGGACAGGATGATCATTACCATAGATGGAGGCGATTTTGATCTATATGTCTTTAGGCACGACGATTTACTGGAGGCGGTCCGCTCCTTTCGAAAGCTGCAGGGAGTCGGCTATGCACCACCCAAATGGGCTTTTGGTAATCAGCAGTCGAGGTGGAGTTATGATACAGCCGATAAAGTGAGAGAAGTGGCAGACAATATGAGGAAAAAATGGCTCCCTTGTGATGCCATCTACCTTGACATAGACTACATGGAAAACTATAAAGATTTTACAGTTGACGAAACAAAATTTCCGGATTTCAGACAATTTGTGGAGGAAATGAAAATAAGAGGCTTTCGGTTGATTCCTATTATCGATGCCGGTGTGAAAATAGAACCGGGGTATCATGTCTATGATGAAGGAGTAGAAGAGAAGTATTTTTGCATCAATGAAAAAGACCAACCCTTTGTAGCGGCTGTATGGCCTGGCTGGGTCCATTTCCCGGATTTTCAACAGCCTGAAGTGCGACAATGGTTTGGTAAACAATACCAGGTTTTGACGGACTACGGTATTGAGGGTTTCTGGAATGACATGAATGAACCATCTGTTTTCTACACGGAAGAGAGCCTCGGAACATTTATACAGAAAGCAAAAGAATGTGAAGGGAAAAACATTGATCTTGAGGATTTTTTTGTTTTAAAAGATCTTTTTGAGGCATTGTCGGCTAATCCGGATGCTTATAAAAAAATGCATCAGATAAGTGAAACAAAGAAAATTCAACATCACCAGATTCATAACCTATATGGTTTCAATATGACAAGAGCAGCTGCGGAAGGCATTGAAAAAATTGATCCTAACAAACGATATCTCCTATTCTCCAGGTCCTCCTTTACTGGAATGGGGCGATACGCCGGATTATGGACGGGAGACAACTACTCCTGGTGGGAACATATATTATTGATGATTAAAATGCTGCCGGCTTTAAATATGGGTGGTTTCCTCTATATTGGAGCTGATATTGGCGGATTTGGTGGCGATGCGAGCCCAGATCTGCTTGTTCGCTGGACTCAGGCCAGTTTGTTGACGCCTCTTTTTCGCAATCACTCTGCAATCGGAACCAGAAATCAGGAACCATACTCCTTTGATCACTGGACAACAGAAGCCATAAGGAAAATGCTGGAATTAAGATATGCGCTGATTCCTTATATTTACTCAGAATATATGAAAGCAGCCTTGCATCATGACCTGTATTTTAAACCGCTTTCCTTTGAATATATAGATGAACATTCCATGGAAGTGGAAGACCAGCTGCTGGTTGGCGAATCCGTTATGATGGCGCCGATCTATCAGGAAAATGCTCGGGGTCGTTACGTATGGGTGCCGGAAGAAATGCTCTTGTGGAAGACAGTTATGAATCATCAGGATGAATTCCAGGTCATTAAGCCAGGGCATCACTATATGCACCTGGAGCTGGATGAAACGGCACTCTTTATCAGAAAAAACAAAATGATCGTGCTGGCAGATCCGGCCCAAAACGTGGATTTAATGAATTTTGATCGTTTGACGGTACTGGCTTTTGTGGATGGGGAAGCGACCTACGGTTATTATGACGATGATGGCGAAACCACGAACTATAAATTGGAGAAAAACATAAAGATGATGATACGAATTCGCCAACATCACAATGATTATCAAATTGATGTTGAATTAAAAAGTTCGGTGACGATTTCAAAGATCCATTTTATGCTGACGAACCCGGCAGGTGAGTTCGCGGAGATGGACTACGATGTCAGCAGCGGAGAAATCCATAAAGGATCGAATTGAATTGTTTGAAGAGAAGTCGATCAATTCAATAAACAGAGAGGATCTTGACAATGGAAACAATTAAAAAAAAACAGACAGTTCTGATTGTAGATGACAGTCCGGTAAATGTCCAAATGCTTGGTCAGCTCTTGAAGGATGAGTGGAATGTGAAAGTGGCTACCAATGGCAAGACAGCTTTGAATATTGCCACTTCTGAGGATCCGCCAGATTTAATTCTGTTGGACGTCATGATGCCGGAAATTGACGGCTATAAAATCTGCCAGATTCTTAAAGCGTCTGATGATACAAAAGACATTCCAATTATTTTTGTAACCGCCATGTCGCAGCAGGAAGACGAGGCGAAGGGGCTGGAGCTGGGTGCCATTGACTATATCACAAAACCTTATAATATTTCCATTGTAAAGGCTCGAGTGCGAAACCATCTTGAACTAAAGCATTATCGGGACTTGTTGAAAGATGCCAGCTTAATTGACGGTCTGACAGGTATTCCGAACCGAAGGAGGTTTGATGAAGTCCTAAAATCAGAGTGGAAAAGAGCTTTTCGGGATAAAAAACCTATTTCCGTATTAATGGCCGACATTGATTATTTTAAGCGATACAATGACCATTATGGTCACCTGGAAGGTGATGAGTGTTTGAAAAGAGTTGCCGAATGCCTTCAAAATACGCTTAAAAGGCCGGCGGACCTGGCGGCGCGTTTCGGCGGTGAAGAATTCGTTGGTATCTTGCCAGCCACAACAGCGGAGGGAGCTCTGAAAATTGCTGAGACCTACCGTGAATCGGTGGAAGCACTCCAAGTAGAGCACCAGGAATCACCGATCAGTGATTATGTGACGATTAGCGTAGGCGTTGCGACCATCATGCCGTCTGAAGAACAAGGTGAGGAAAAACTGGTTCGACGAGCTGATGACGCCTTGTATGAAGCGAAGGAAGCCGGCAGGAATCAGGTGAAAGGGAATGCGCCATCAATAGATCCAAAAGAAAGATAGGATTCAAATTAGATTACTATAAAAAAAAGATTGGAGCGTGTAACGATTGAAAAAAGCTGTGATCGAAACAGAAAAAGGAAGGATTCAAGTGGAACTGTATGAGGAGGACGCGCCGGGAACGGTGGAAAACTTTGTTAAATTAATTCAGGAAGGCTTTTACGATGGCCTTACGTTTCATCGGGTGATCGACGATTTTGTTATACAGGGTGGATGCCCAAAAGGAAATGGAACCGGTGGACCTGGGTATACCATTAAGTGTGAACTTGAGAAAAACCCGAATAAACATGAACGAGGCAGTTTGTCCATGGCTCATGCAGGCCGGGATACTGGAGGCAGCCAATTTTTTATCTGCCACAGCCCCCAACCACACTTGGATGGAAAGCATACCGTCTTTGGAAAAGTGACAGAAGGCCTTGAAGTAGTTGATCAAATCAGAGCTGATGATAAAATTCTGAAAATGACCGTGGAATAAACATATTAACAAGAAAAAACCTGGATCTTGACGGAACCAGGTTTTTCTTTTATACTATAATTGAACATATGAACAATTATTCACATGAAAGGAAGATATCAATGAGCGAAACAGATCGATGTGCGGTAACTATTATCCACCATGACTTGGTTAAACAGGTTCAAGACGGAATGATTTCTGACGACGAAGCAGGAGAATTAGCCAATTTTTATAAAGTATTCGCAGATCCCACCAGAGTAAAAATTTTGTTTGCCTTGGGGATTCAGGAAATGTGCGTCTGTGATCTTTCCTATATCATGAACATGAGTCAGTCGGCAGTTTCTCATCAACTAAAGGTATTGCGTCAGGCTCGAATCGTCAAAAATCGCCGGGATGGAAAAGTGATATATTATACTTTGGATGATGACCATATTCAGCATGTTTTTTTACAGGGTTTGGAGCACATAAAAGAGACGAGATAGGAGCTGAACCTTATGAGAGGAAATATGCGGAAAGAATATCAATTAAATAATCTGGGTTGTGCCGATTGCGCTGCAAAAATGGAAAAACAAATAGAAAGCCTTGATTTTATTTCAGTCGTTCATTTGGATTTTGTCATGCAGCGGTTGAAGATTGAAGTCAAACCGCCAATGGATAGCCGTATGGTAAAAGACAGTATTTATAAAATAATCACCGATATCGAAGACGATGTCCGGATCGTTGAACTAGATGAGTCGGCGGATTTTTTGAGTAAATCAGAAAAAAACGACCATGACTATGACCATGAACTGGACGAAAAGCGATCGATTAGGGTTATACTCTTTAGCAGTGTTTTGCTCGTTCTTCCCTGGATATTGGAAATGCCAACTTTCATGGCATCAGGATTATATTTCATCGCATACCTGGCTGCGGGGGCTTCTGTTTTAAAAAAAGCGATGAACAATCTTTTGAAAGGAAAGATCTTCGATGAAAACTTCTTAATGAGCATTGCATCTTTAGGAGCGTTTGCCATTGGGGAGTATCCGGAAGGTGTAGCGGTAATGCTTTTTTATCAGGTAGGTGAGTATTTTCAGGGGAAGGCCATTAACCGATCCCGAACATCCATTGCATCCCTGATGAATATCAAACCTGAATACGCCAGCCTTGTAACCGAAAAGGGAGTAGAACGGGTGAAACCTTCGACAGTGGAACCGGGACAGCAGATTATGGTTAAGCCAGGCGAAAAGATCCCATTAGACGGACATGTTTTATCGGGAAATAGTATGGTGGACACCTCAGCCTTAACCGGAGAATCAATGCCAAGAGATGTAATGCCTGATAGCGAAGTACTGAGTGGTTCCATAAACCAAACTGGATTATTGACCGTTCAAGTGGATAAGAAGTATGGAGATTCGACAGTATCAAAAATTTTGGAACTGGTGGAAAATGCCAGTGCTAAAAAAGCGAAAACTGAAAAATTTATCACCCGATTTGCCCGTTACTATACACCTGTAGTGGTTGGAATCGCAGTGATCATTGCATTGGTTCCACCCTTGGTGATCCAAGGAGCGCTGTTTAGTGATTGGATTTATCGGGCTTTAATTTTCCTGGTAATATCTTGCCCGTGTGCTTTGGTTATTTCTATCCCACTGGGATTTTTCGGTGGAATCGGTGGTGCTTCCAGGAAAGGAATCCTGGTAAAGGGTGGAAACTATCTGGAAGCATTAAACGAAGTAAAAACTGTTATTTTTGATAAAACAGGTACTTTGACGGAAGGTGCATTTCAGGTAGACGAAATATATGCAGTCAATGGCTTCGAAGAAACAGAGATTTTGGAAAAAATGGCAGCTGCTGAATTCTATTCCAATCATCCCATAGCGGAATCCATACGTAAAGCCTATGGAAAGAAGATAGATCAAACGACAATCGAAGACCATCAGGAAATCCCCGGTGGGGGAATCATCTCAACCATATCAGGGCAAAAAATAGTTCTCGGGAAAATGGCTTTTTTACAGCAGCAAAACATCACAACAGTGGATTATTCAAAGCCGGGTACAGTGATTCATATTGCAGTTGATCAGCAATACGCTGGTTACGTTGTGATAAGGGATCAGGTAAAGTCAGATGCAGCTGAAGCGATTCGTGGCCTGAAAGAAGCGGGAATAAAACGACTGATCATGTTGACTGGGGATCAGAAAGCCATCGCAGATCAAATAGCCAATTCTTTGGGAATTGAGGAAGTGTATGCTGATTTGTTGCCGGATGGAAAAATAGAAATAACGGAAAAAATCATGCGCGAATCAGCCGGAAAGGGAAAAGTAATGGTAGTGGGTGACGGTGTTAACGACGCACCGGTGCTGGCCAGAGCGGACATAGGTGTTTCCATGGGAGGATTGGGATCGGATGCTGCCATTGAAGCTTCCGACATCGTGATTATGACAGACACGCCTTCCAGCATCATTGCAGCACTTCAAATCGCTCGCAAGACACATCTCATCGTTTGGCAGAATATTATTGCAGCACTTGGAATTAAAGCCATTGTGATGCTGCTGGGCGCCATGGGGATGGCTACGATCTGGGAAGCGGTGTTTGCAGATGTAGGCGTTGCGCTGCTGGCCATTTTAAATGCGATGCGAGTGATTCGCTCCTGAAACGTTTATGAAGGAATGGCTTCGGGTATTAGTGAAGTGGTATCGCAATACACATCAATAATAGGCAAAAGGGAGTGATGAAGTGGATTTTGTAATGGAAATGATTTATGCTTATGCAAGACAAGTGATTTTGTCCATCGTTTTTCTGGTGGTAGGGTTGAGTGTTATTAAAAAAATTGCTGCGATTATCGCTGCAAAAATGGACAAATCGGAAATGGATCAATCGCTTAAATCCTTTCTGATTCCCATGACGCGAATCATTCTTCAAGTTTTACTGGTTATTAGCATTGTGTCTATGCTTGGTGCGGAAATGACTTCGTTTATAGCAGTCCTGGGTGCCATGGGTTTTGCCATCGGCTTGGCTTTGCAGGGAAGTCTTTCGAATTTTGCGGGTGGCGTGCTTATACTGACTTTGCGGCCATTTAAGGTTGGTGACTACATCGAAGCCGCCGGATTTGGGGGAACGGTTAAAGAAATTCAAGTATTTTATACGACTTTAAATACGCCGGATAATCGAAAAATCATTATACCAAACGCGAACTTGTCCAACAGCAGTGCCGTTAATTACTCGTCTTATGATACCAGAAGAGTGGATTTTAAATTTGGCGTCGGATACGGAGATGATGTTCAAAAAGTAAAAGAGGTGTTGCGAAGAATTGCAGAAGAACACCCGTTGGTAATGAAAGAACCGGCACCCATGATTGTTCTTGGGGAGCATGGAGACAGTGCCATTGTTTTTTATTTCCGCGTGTGGTGTCAGGCTCAGGACTACTGGACCATCTATTTTCAAATGATGGAAAAAGTAAAAGAAACCTTCGATCAGGAAGGTATCAATATACCATATCCTCAAATGGACTTGCATATGCAGCAGCAGATGTGACATGAAATAATTTGAACTAATGGAGGAAACGAAGAATGATCATTAAAATTGAGGATGCATCTTTATGGAGAGGCAGTAAGTTTTTGCTGAAAAATATTGACTGGAAGGTTCAGGAAGGGGAACAATGGGCGATTCTGGGGTTAAATGGATCCGGAAAAACCACCTTGCTGAACATGATTAACGGATACCTTTTTCCATCTTCCGGAAAGGTGGAAGTCTTGGGAAAAGCTTTTGGTCATTATGATTTAAGAGAGCTTCGCAAAATGATTGGATGGGTCAGTACCGCTATTCAGGAACGATTTTACCTGAATGAATCAGCTCTGGAGATTGTCGTCAGTGGAAAAGACGCCGCCATTGGTTTATTTGGTGAGCCAGCAAGGGAGGATGTAAATCGTGCATCTGCTCTTCTGGAACAATTAGGATGCAGCGAGTTTTCAAATCGACCCTATCAGACCTTATCGCAGGGAGAAAAACAAAAAGTGTTGATTGCCAGAGCATTGATGGCAAAGCCTAAACTCCTGATTTTGGATGAACCGTGTACCGGTCTGGACCTGTTTGCCAGGGAACAGTTGCTGAGATACATTGATAAATTAAGCCATCAAAGTGATGCTCCGGCACTGATTTATGTAACGCACAGAACAGAAGAGATTCTGCCGGTATTTGACAATGCCTTGCTGATGAAGGATGGAAAGATTTTTGCAGCAGGAAGACGGGATGACCTGATGACGGAAGAAGTCATGGAGGAATTTCTTGATGTGTCGGTAAAGTTAGACTACAAGGATCGGAGACATTGGATGAATGTACTGGCATTTCCAGAATAAAAAAACCTTTTGCTTTTTAGGCAAAAGGTCTTTTGTATCAATCTGTTGAGGATCCTTACTCTAATTTCAATTTCGACTGAATATAAAGCTGACGCGAATCCCATTCGGCAAAATAACGTCTTTTGCCGTCGTTGTCAACCAAAATGTAAGCCTTAGTTTCCGCGATTGGTTCTTTAGTGACTTCGTCGTTTACCATTTTGGGTGGTTCAGGTTTCTTTTCGTTCACTTCAGTATCCTCAGACTGGGATGGAGTAGTGGACTGTGGTTTTGGCTTTTTGAAAGAACGAGTGAAAAAACCACCTCCGCCCATCAGTCGCATGATGCCTCTGAAGATTAAAACCATAAGCGTTATTCGAATCAGAGAATATATAAATGTATCCATTTGTAACACCTCCTGTACCGAAATTCCATGGCCCGGCATATGATAAAAGCTTTGGCACAAACTTTTGCCAAAGCCTGTTGGCTTCTATTATAATCATACCCTAATTCATTCACAATATAGTTAAATCATATCTGATTTTAATAAAATAATCAAGAGGAGAATCATGATGAGTGTAAAAGATGATTTTTATACATATACAATCGACAGCAGCATTGATGTTTGGATGGTTAAATCGTATTTTAATAAAAAAGATCCTCGAAACTCGGGAGAAACATATCAAATAAATCATTGCAGCATCAAAGTGATTTCGAAACCGGATCGCTGCCTTGGGTCTGTTAAAACCCCATGCACCACGATTGTCTTTCAGGGAAATCGTGAAGATTGCGAATTAGCAGTGCAAGGTTATCGCCTTCATTTTTTATCAGCTGGTGGGTAGCAACCGGCAGGTTGCTTGACAGACACAATGCGGAGGTTTATAATAATGTTGTAACAATAAAACGGGGAGCTGGATCAATCCGGCTGAGAGGGAAGAAATTCCGACCCGATACCTGATCTGGATAATGCCAGCGGAGGGATCATCGTCGTTTTAAACAATGGTCTGTCATCCGAAGGGTGGCAGACCATTTTTTTCCCGCTGAAAGGTCAGGCCTCAAAATAATGTTAGGAGGAGAGGTCAGATGAAAAAAAGAAGAAAGCAGTTGATGATTGGGTTGGTGGTATTGGCATTCGTGCTTGCTGCCTGTGGAAACAATGGAGGAGAAGCAGACGTCGAACAGGAAGAGGTTGATATGGAAAAAGTAACGGTAGTATTGGACTGGGTTCCCAATACCAATCACACGGGATTATATACAGCTGTGGAGATGGGTTACTTTGCTGAAGAGGGCATCGAAGCAGACATTATTCAACCCAGTCATGGTGGTAGTGCGGATTTGATCGGTGCCGGCCAGGGTGAATTTGGAATCAGCTATCAGGAAGAGGTAACCTATGCCAGAACGGCGGAGGATCCGCTGCCTGTTAAGGCCATTGCTGCCATTATTCAAAACAACACCTCCGGCTTTGCTTCGCCGGCTGAAAAAGGCATTGAGCGACCCAGAGATTTCGAAGGCAACGATTATGGCGGCTGGGGCTCTCCGGTGGAAGAATCGATGATAAAAGCGTTGATGGATAAGGATGGAGGAGACTTTGACCAGGTTGGTTTTGTAAACATAGGCACCTCAGATTTCTTTGACGGTGTTGAAAATCATGTTGACTTCAGTTGGATTTACTACGGATGGGATGGTATTGCAGCGGAACTGAGGGACTACGACATCAATTTTATTCTGTTGCAGGACTATGAACCGGCCCTTAATTTTTACACCCCGGTTATTATTGCCAATGAGCATTTATTGGAAGAAAATCCCGAATTGGCCAGTCGTTTCTTGAATGCTGTTTCCAGAGGCTATGAGTTTGCCATTGAAAATCCGGAGGAAGCGGCACAGCATTTATTGGTGCATGTGCCGGAAATGGACGAGGAAATGGTGGTTGCCAGTCAACGCTTTCTGGCGGAAGAATATCAGGCAGATGCACCCAGATGGGGAGAAATGGCGACGGAAGTCTGGACAAACTACGGCAACTGGATGTACGAACAGGGACTGCTGAACCGGCAATTGGACATAGAAAATGCCTTTACGAATGAATTTTTGCCAACAGGAGAGTGATCATGTGGCTGTTTTTGATGGAGAAGCTGAAAAGTATGATGAGTGGTATCAAAGTGTTTCGGGCGCTTTTGTTGACCAGGTGGAATCGGGCCTGGCGCTCCAAATGCTTCCGGTTGTACCTGGTATGAAGGTGCTGGATGCAGGTTGTGGCACCGGTAATTTCAGCCAGAAGCTGGCAGCGAAAGGGGCTGAAGTGACAGCGGTTGATATTTCCGCTAAAATGCTGAAAAAAGCCAAAGACAAGCTTCATCAGAAATCCTGTCAAATTGATTTTCTGCAAGCGGATTTACACAAACTTCCATTTCCGGATAAAAGATTTGATGCTGTCTTATCCATGGCGGTTTTTGAATTCTTTAACGACCCTCAACCAGTATTTGACGAGTTGTTCCGCGTGTTGAAGCCAGGAGGCAATTTGTTGATTGGAACAATCAATAAGGACAGCTCCTGGGGAAACCTATATGAAAGTGAAGATTTTCAAGAGAATACTGTATTCAGACATGCCAGCTTTAAAACCATGGAAGAGCTGAAAGTACTTTCTCCAGAAACTTTTGTCATGGGAAAAGAATGCCTTTTTGTTCCGCCAACCGCTGCGGAAGAAGATTTTAACCTTCAGAAGGAAAAAGAACTGGCGGAAACGGAAAAAGGAGGGTTTATATGCGCTCTTTGGAAGAAAGCAGAGTAATCAGCTGTCAAATACAATATGTTCCGATTAAAACGATGAACGTTGATGAGGATGTAAAGCGGGTATTACAGTTGATTGATGAAAGCGGATTGGTTTATCAAACGGGTGCCATGTCCACCTGGATACGGGGAAACCCGGCCCGGTTGTTCCAATTACTTCAAGAACTTGAAAAGGAAATGTCAGATGAAAAGAAACAGTTTACCATGACCATGATTTTATCGAATGATTGTGGGTGTGGACAGTAATCGTTGGCTTTCATTCTAACGTCCGGGAATATAAACCCGGATGTTTTCCTTTTTTTGTATCAGAAAATATGATAGAATAACTACACGAGTTATATGACTTTAATACGAGCGTTGGGATGGGAAGAATAATGGATAGAAAAAAAGCTGAGTTTTGTTGGTATCAAAACGGTAAAGTGGAATATGGCGCTTTTGCTGAATGGAAAAAACGATTTCGTATTATTCATGGTTTCAGCACGAGAAATGGAGGCGTCAGTGAAGGTTGTTATAGGAGCATGAATCTGGGGTTTGCCTCCGGCGATGATGAGAGTCTTGTCTGGAAGAATTTCGGATTATTTAGTGAAGCCTTGGGAATTAAGTGTAGAGATCTTGTTCTTTCAGATCAAAACCATCAAACGGAAATCAGGGTGGTGTCAGAACAAGATCGCGGTGGAGGAATCATCGTGCCCAAAAAGTTTGAGGGCATCGATGGACTGATCACCAATGTTCCGGGTATTCCATTGGTGACATTTCATGCAGACTGTACGCCTTTATTTTTTGTCGATCCGGTAAAAGGAGCTATTGGTATGGCTCATGCCGGTTGGCGCGGGGCATTAGCAGGGATGGCATCGAAAATGATACGACGAATGCATGAAGTTTACGGAAGTGAAGCAACTCATATACAAGCAGGTTTCGGTCCAGCCATAGGAGATTGTTGCTTTCTCATTCGGGAAGATGTTTACGATCAGGTGAAAATGCTTCCTGAATACGCGACAAAGCTGAAACAAGTGAACGATCAGCAGTGGAGCCTATCTCTGGAGTCTGTGCATGAGCACTTTCTTCAAATCGAAGGAGTTCCAGCCAAAAACATCTGGAAGTCAGGGATCTGCACTTGCTGTGAATCGGATCGTCTCTTTTCGCATCGAAAAATGGGCGATAAAAGAGGTAATCTGGCGGCTGTTATTCAGCTGTATTGATGACATGAAAGAATGAAGAAAAGATGGTCAAAAATTGGACCAAAAGATTTTGAAAGAAGGGATCTTAAATGGATAAAAGACTACTCATCGTTTTTGCATTGCTGGCGGGAATTATTGGAATCTACAGCGGAGCGGAAACCATCTCTGCCGAGAGCTGGCAACAGGTACTAAACAAGTCTCAGGACTTGGAAGGATACTATTATCAAACTCCCTATAAGTTTTCCAATAACCATATGGGAGTGATGGAAGTATGGAATCAGGGCTATGGCATTCGGATTGAAATGGTAAATTCCCTGAGCGGTGAAAAAATGATTTTGCTCACCAGGCAAACAGAAGGGACTTTTTATCAGATCGATCCGGAAGCGAAAGAAGCAATTGCCTTTACCTATACCGATGTGGAACTGCTGCCCCAGGATCTGGATGAAAGTCGCTATGCCGTGGCGGGTAGTCGCTTTGATCAGAACTTTATTGACAGGGTTTCTTCGGTGAAGGAAGAAATGTATAAGGACCAGCCGGTATTCTTATTGGAAAACAAGTCCACTCATGGAGGCCAGGAGGAAATTTATCGCGTATGGATTTCAAAGGAATTTGGACTCCCGCTGAAAGAAGAAATGAAAATGGCAGATGGAAGAATCCATCGTAGAGTATACAATGAAATGAAGGAAGGACCATTTTCGCAAGAGCTGTTTCAGTTGCCGGATGATATCGAAATTATTGAACAGATAAGGTTTAATTGATGAACTATCTAGATAGAAGGCGGAGATAAGGATGAAGGGTAGATTAAATAGGCGAAACTTAGTCATAGTTGCGACAATGCTTGTTCTGATGGCAGTAGTCATGATCCAAGTGATTAATCGATTCGTGGATGCTCCGGTTCCTCTAGAACTGGAAGAAGAAGCGGACATACAAGAGGAACCTGATACAGAGCCGGACAAAGTGGAAGAAGTTGAAATAGTCCCTCATGAATCATTGCTGGAAGGCTTGAGTAAAGAATCATCTTTTGCATCAGGAGAGGGACTGGGGCGTCTGATGATCCCCAAAATTGATCTTGGCATGACAGTAATTGAACATGCCAGCGCTGCGAATTTAAACAGGACTCTGGCACGCATGATCAGTAGTGACATGCCTGGCGAAGAAGGAAACTTTGTCATCACCGGCCATCGCATGTACCAGTATGGAAGCCATTTTAATCGGCTGGATGAAATGGAACTGGGAGATGAGGTCTTCTTTGAGGACGAAAACAATCGTTACCGCTATGAAGTTGAATCCATCACGTTTGTTGCACCATCTGAAATATGGATCACCATGGGAACCAACAGAGATTCCGTACTGACACTCATTACATGCACACCTATTGCCAGGGCAACGCACAGACTGGTTGTATTTGCCTCATTACAGGAAATACTGCCGCTTTAGAATTTATAGTGCGATCCACTTTTAAAGCAAAGGAGAGATACATTTGGAGCGTATTGATCTGAAACAGATAGAAAAAAACCTTATCGTTCGAAACGTACGAGAAGAAGATATAGAGGCTATTGTAACGCTTTCACATACCTGTTTTCCAAAAATGGACCCCTGGGAAAGAGGTCATCTGGAAAGCCAGATCGCTGTTTTCCCGGAAGGTCAGCATTGCGTGGAATACGATGGAGAAATAATAGGCGCTTCTTCGAGTCTGATTGTTGACTTCGAGCAGTATGAAGATACGCATAATTTTGACGAAATTTGTGATTATGGCTATATAGCTAATCATGACCCGGATGGCTTGTATTTATATGGAATTGCCATGATGGTCCACCCGGATTATCGCAGGCTGAAGATCGGAACAAGATTGTATGAGGCCCGAAAAGAACTGGTGGAGGAACTGAATCTGAAAAGCATGATTATCGGCGGACGAATCCCTTTTTACCACAAGTATGCAGATGAATTGAAGCCAAGAGAGTATGTGCAACAGGTTGTCAACCGGGAAATTTACGATCCGGTGCTGACTTTTCAGATTATGAACGGTTTTGTCGTGAAAAGAATTGTTGCCGAATATTTGGACGACGATGAGGCCTCCCTGCACTTTGCTGTTTTACTGGAATGGAGTAATGTGGATTACCTTCCCAAAAGCAAAAGGCATTTTATCCGGGCTTTTCCGGTGCGGATCTGTGCGGTGCAGTACGCCCTCAAGCGAATCGATTCTTTTGAAGAATTTGCGCGCCAGTGTGAGTATTACGTGGAAACCAGTGCCATTTATGAAAGCGATTTTGTGGTATTTCCCGAATCCTTTACAGTTCAGTTATTATCGTTTCTAAATGAGCGTGTTCCCAGTAAACAGGTACGAAGGCTGACGGAGTATACAGAACGGTATATCATGCTTTTTTCCGAGTTGGCGATGAGAAACAATGTTAATATTGTAGGCGGTTCCCACTTTGTGGAGGAAGATGGAGCTGTCTATAATGTCTCTTATTTATTCCATCGAAATGGAAAAATTGACAAACAGTATAAAATCCACATTACTCCGGAAGAAAAGAAATGGTGGGGTATTCAGCCAGGAAATCAAGCCCATGTGTTTAACACGGATCGTGGAAGAGTGGCTATCCTTATATGCTATGACATCCAATTTCCGGAATTGTCCAGGATTGTCATGGAAAAAGGAGCGAATATTATCTTTGTTCCTTTTTGCACGGATGACCGGCAGGGATACCTGCGGGTTCGTTACTGTTCACAGGCAAGAGCGATTGAAAACCAGGTTTACACAGTGATTTCCGGGACAGTGGGAAATCTGACACATGTTGAGAAAGCCGATATGCAGTATGCACAGTCCGGTATTTTCGCACCTTCAGATTTCTCCTTTGCAAGAGACGGGATCGTTGGCGAGTGCACTCCGAATATTGAAACCATTGTTGTTGGTGATGTGGATTTGGAAATTCTGAGACGCAACAGAAAAGCCGGAACAGTCACCCAGCTAAAAGATAGGCGAAAAGACGTTTATTTAACCTATCCTCTCAGAAAAAAATTTTAAACGTGACAGGTTAAAAATGGATGCATAAACAAGATGGGGCAGAAGGGAAATTGGCATGGAGACATTACAAGGCTTGGTCGAAAGGATCACCTACTTAAACGAAGAGAACGGCTATACCGTCGTCAAGGCAAAAGCAAAAGGCTTTCAGGACTTGATAACGCTGGTTGGTGTCATGGGAAAAGTCAACGTGGGAGCCGTTTTGGAAGTGAAGGGAAAATGGAAAGTGGATCCTCAGTACGGAAAACAGTTCTCCGTCAGTGAATTTCAGGAGAAGGTTCCGGCTACTAGGCGGGGCATCGAAAAATACCTGGGCAGCGGTTTGATCCATGGTGTAGGACCTGTGAACGCAAAACGGATTGTTGCGCACTTCGGGGAAGATACTATAAGCGTACTGGACAAAGAGCCAGAACGGCTGGAAGAAGTGGAAGGAATCGGTGGCAAAAGAGCTTTTACCATCAAAAATGCCTGGGAAGCTCAAAAAGACATTAAAAATGTCATGCTTTTTCTTCAATCCCATGGTGTATCAACGGCTTATGCGGTCAAAATCTACAAGACCTACCACAACGAGAGCATTCCAAAGGTCAAAGAAAATCCTTACCGACTGGCGGAAGATATTTGGGGTATTGGATTTAAGACGGCGGATCAGATTGCCCAAAACATGGGATTTGAAAAAAATTCACCTCAGCGGATTCAGTCCGGTCTGCAATATGTACTGAGTGAACTTTCCGGTGAAGGTCACTGCTATGCACGGAAACAACAGTTAATTGAAGCGGCAGTGTCCATACTGGAAACGGAAGAAGACCTTATCGTAATGAGCATCGGAGAAATGCTGGAAACAGGGAAAATAATCAAAGATGTGGAAGACTCCATTTATTTGCCGTTCTTTTTTCATAGCGAAGTTGGAGTTGCCAGAAAGATCACGGACCTAATGGAAACGGCGTCTCCTTATTCATCGATCAATGTGGAAGAGCTGTTGAAAGGACAAAAAAATCCTATTCAATACCATGACATTCAGAAACAGGCCATTCAGAAAGCCGTTCAATCCAAGATGATGGTTTTAACGGGCGGGCCCGGAACCGGTAAAACCACAACGACGTTGGCGATTATTAAGGCATTCGAAATGCTGAAGGCAAAAGTGATGCTTTGTGCACCGACTGGAAGAGCAGCTAAAAGACTGGCAGAAACCACCAGACGGGAAGCAAAAACCATTCATCGTATGTTGGAATACAAGCCAGGAGAAGGGTTTAAAAAAAACCAGGATCATCCAATGAACTGCGACGTATTAATTGTCGATGAAGCATCCATGTTAGATATAGTGTTAACCTATAATATGGTGAAGGCCTTAAAAAAGGAAACGATTTTGATTTTTGTAGGGGACATAGACCAGCTGCCATCTGTTGGACCAGGAAACGTTTTGAAGGATTTGATCGCCTCCGATTGTATTCCGGTGGTTAAGTTGGAACAAATTTTTCGGCAGGCAAGAGGAAGCTTGATTATCACCAACGCACATCGCATTAACCAGGGTGAGTTTCCTTATCTGAAAGGCAGGAAAAACAGGGATTTTTTCTATATGGAATCGGATGATCCCGATGAAATACCGGCAAAAATTGTATCGTTATGCCGTAAAAGACTGCCCGAATACTATGGAATAGATCCCATACAGGACATCCAAATACTGTGTCCGATGCAAAGGGGGAGCACTGGTGCTTTTCAACTAAACCAACTGCTACAAGAGGAACTGAACCCACAGGAGAAGAAAATCATTTATGGAGGCACCCAGTTTCGACTGTTGGATAAAGTGATGCAAATTCGCAACAACTATGATAAAAATGTCTACAACGGAGATATTGGACGTGTTACCGGAGTGGATGACGTGAATCGAAAGATTTTCATAAATTTTGACGGGATCGTCAAAGAATATCAGGATTCGGAACTGGATGAGATTGTTCTTGCCTACGCCATGACAGTGCATAAAAGCCAGGGGAGTGAATATCCGGTTGTTATTGCGCCTTTGACAACGCAGCATTTTATGATGCTGCAGAGAAATCTGCTTTATACCTGTGTTACCAGAGCAAAAAAAATACTGGTGTTGATTGGTTCAAAAAAGGCAATTGCCATGGCCGTGAAAAATAATAAAGTTGAAAACCGAAACACATGGCTTAGTCTCCGCATACAACAGTTAAGTCAACGATAGAGAGATAGTGTTTCGGTACGGAAAATAGTACTGTGTCCCTTGAGGGTATGTGCAAAAAATCTGCCTCTGCCCTTCGGAGTATGGAGAAACAGGATTCTTGGCTTACTTAAAACGGAGGTCTTGGAAATGGCCTTAAGCTTGGCTTGGATCGTCTTATTAGGCATGCTCTTTCATAGTGTTTTTCGAAAAATTGGTTTGCCTGGGTTGCTGGGCCTTTTACTGTTGGGTGTTTTGGGAGGTCCTTACGGATTTAATTTTATCGACGAGCAGGTAATAGAAATATCCGCAGACCTTAGGAAAGTGGCACTGATTGTCATATTGCTGAGAGCCGGACTGGGAATCAAAAGAGAAACGCTGAATCAAGTGGGCGTCAATGCACTAAAACTTAGTTTCATTCCCTGCGTCATGGAAGGAATGGCAATCATGGCGGCTGCGTATTATTTCTTCCATTATTCCTTTCTGGAGGCAGGAATGCTGGGATTTATAATAGCTGCCGTTTCACCGGCGGTCATTGTCCCTTCCATGCTTCGTTTTATTGAAACAGGAAAAGGAGAAAAAAAGGGGATCCCAACCATGATCCTGGCTGGCGCTTCTCTGGACGATGTGGTGGCCATCACCTTTCTAACTGCCTTTATTGGCATTTACGGAGGCAGTCAGGTGGCGTTCTGGCAACAGTTTCTTTCCATACCCATTGCCATTATCACGGGACTTATTTTGGGCTTGGCCGTGGCGATGATTCTGATCATGTTCTTTAACAGGCTTGATATCAGAAATACGAAAAAGACCTTAATGCTGGTGGGTGCAGGAATTCTGATGACAGGGATTGAAGATGCCCTTCAATCGTTGCTTCCGGTGGCCAGTTTGATCGGCATTATGTTTGTGGGTTTTATTTTACTTGAAAGAAAGCCGGATGTGGCGTCAGCGCTTTCGTCAAAAATGAATAAAGTTTGGGTTTTGGCAGAAATCATTCTATTTACCATGGTGGGTGCGGTTGTGAATATTCCTTTGGCTCTGGAGGCGGGATTAACTGGTATGATTTTGATAGGTCTTGGCTTGGCGGCTCGGAGCATCGGAGTGTTTTTCTCGTTATCAGGCAAATTTTTTTCAGCGCGTGAACGTCTTTTTTGCGTGGTTGCATACACCCCGAAAGCAACTGTGCAGGCGGCGGTTGGAGCGCTGCCACTGGCTGCGGGAGCCCCTATGGGAGAAGAAATACTTGCCTTTGCTGTGTTGGCTATTGTTCTGACAGCACCCGTTGGTGCATGGTTGATTCAGTGGGGTGGAGAGAGTTTACTGGAGGGAAAGCAGTGACCTGGAAAATTGGAACTGGAACGCTGGTAGCGGGAATCCTTCACGCATTTTTGCTTCAGGGTGTTCGTTTTGAAAGTCTAGTCATCATTATTTTGGGGGTAGCAGTTCTGAGCCTGCATCACGCAAAAAAACTGGTGCTCTGGCGACTGAATCGCTTACGAAACTATCGCTGGTTTTATCGATTAACGATACTTAAATTATGGATGCTATTGTCACTGGCCGGAGTTTTCGTCATCGTCCAAGTGATGATCATGACAGCGGCAATGACAGCTCAGGATGGAAATGCTGACTATGCCATCGTGCTGGGGGCAGGAATTATCAGGCGTGAACCCTCCTATACGCTTGCTCGCAGACTTGATTACGCTGTGGAGTATCTAAACAACAATCCAAAAGGAAAAGTAGTGGTGGCGGGAGGCCGTTCGGAAGGGCAACTGGCCTCAGAAGCCCAGGTGATGAAGTGGTACCTCGAAGGTCAGGGTATTGAAGCGAGTCGTGTTTTGATGGAGGAACAGTCGACCAATACGCTTGAAAACCTTCGGAATGGCATCACGCTCCTTCGATCTCAGGAAGCAGGGAAAATTGAAGAAATCGTCATTATTACCAGTGATTATCATCTTTTAAGAGCCCAGTTGATTGGGAGGAGAATCGGAATTGACCCGTACGGCATTACAGCCTCCTCACCAACAAATTTGTATTGGTACTACGCAACTCGAGAGTTTGCTGCGCTATTTAAATCCATGGCGACGGACTGGTAGAGTTGTAGTAAGGCAGAAAGAAAGCAGGGCCATTTGATTTGGGTGCCCTGCTTTTTTAAATGATATCCATATGGCTACCAGTCACTCTTGATGGAACCGGTTCCGAAATAGTTCATGGTAGGAAAACCGGAATCTTCAATGGATTGGTAATGTCTTTTTGGATGGTTGACGGCTTTTTTGCTATTTTGAATCATATCTGCTGCCTTATTCGACAAAGATTGTTGTTGGTTTTGTTGGTTGTTTGTTAAACGTGTCATCATAAATTCCTCCTAAAATTTTGAAATTTTGAAATAAACAGACAATTTCACTTATTTCAGATCCTCGTTTCTTCGCTCCTCCTTTCTCGTATGACTGGTATCGGCTATACAAAAAACCCGTCCTTTAATAATGCAAAGGACGGGTTTAGCTGTTCCCGCGGTACCACCTTTTTTGCCTGCTCTGCAGACCACTCATACGGACTTAATCCTGGCGATAACGGTTCCACCGGTTTCCATTACTAACTTTCACAGAAACAGCTCAGGAGTGAGTAACAAATAAGACCAGTTCCGGTTCGCAGCTACCACCGGCTCTCTGCCACTAAATCGTTATTGTTTGTCTCCTTCAACGCAACTTTATTAAATAATTATGTAACATTATAACAGCGAGTCTTACGGGCGTCAAGCAATTAACTGAAAAAAACAAATAATTTTATTAATTCAAAAATATGTGTAAAATTAGCGGGAATTTTTGGAGAAAAAGAAAACGATTTATTCATGGTTTAATTGTGTTCATAGGCATGGAGGAGTATAATGGAGACAATGTTGTTACAGGAGGTCCCCATGATGATAAAAACAGAGAAAAAGCCATTACAGGGAGTGCATTATGGCATTGGAGCCTACGTACTATGGGGGTTTCTGCCAGTATACTGGAAATTATTGCAGGAGTTTCCTGCCGGAGTGATTCTGGCCAATCGAATTATTTGGTCCTGTTTTTTTGTGGGAGGACTCTTATGGTATAAAAATGAATTAAAAACGGCGTTAGCACTTTTTTCAGACAGAAAAAGTATTTTTTTGGTCACTTTTTCATCGCTGATCATTTCCTTGAACTGGTTTACCTATATCTGGGCAGTCAATTCCGGATTCGTCATACAGGCTAGTATGGGGTATTATATCAATCCGTTAATGGTGGTATTGATGGGTACGCTGATTTTTAAGGAAAAGATGGATAAGCCAGAAAAAATTGCCCTTTTTCTGGCGTTTATAGGCGTCATGGTGATCACGCTGGAATATGGGCGTATCCCATGGGTATCACTTATCCTGGCCACGACTTTTTCTATTTATGGACTGTGCAAAAGGGTGGTTCAGGTAGGTTCCTTCGTAGCTTTAGCCATTGAAACACTAATGATTATGCCCTTTGCACTGATCTATCTCAGTTATATGCAGCAATCTGGGGAACTGGTATTAGGGGATATAAGTGTTACCTCTTGGGGTCTTCTGATGGGAGCGGGCGTGGTGACGGCGACACCGCTGTTATGGTTTGCCATTGCGGCAAAATCGATCCCATTTTCAGTGCTTGGATTCATTCAGTATTTATCGCCCACCATTAGCCTTTTACTGGGTGTCTTTCTGTTCAAAGAACCATTCGGCGTCTATCATATGATCAGCTTTTCCTTTATCTGGGCAGGGTTACTGTTGTTTACCTATGTACGGACCCAGAAAGCAAGAAAAGCGAGAAGAGTGCTGAAAAACAAGGAAAGAAAAGGAGCGCCACAATGACCAGAATATACCTTGTCAGACATGGACAAACACAGTGGAATATCGAAAAGCGATTTCAGGGGAGTGGTGATTCCCCACTAACCACACAGGGATTGAAAGAAATCGAGCTTTTGAAGGAAAGAATGAGACAGGTGCCACTTGAAGCAGCTTATTCCAGTCCCCGTGAACGTGCCCATCAAACGGCGTCAATCATTGCAGAGCCTCACGGGATTCAGGTAGAGAAGCATGAAAGCTTTGGCGAAATCAATCTGGGAAAATGGGAAGGCAAGACCTATAAGGAAATAAAACAACAAGATCCAAATCTGCATTATGCCTTTTTCCATCAACCAGATAAGTTTACGCCAGTAGAAGGTCACGAAAGCATGGCGGCGGTTCAAAAAAGAAGCCGCGCCGCCTTGTACGAAATAGCCGATAGGAATCAAGGGAAACATGTACTGGTGGTAAGCCATGCAATCACCCTTCGATTGCTGCTTCTTACTTTTGAAAACAGACCCATCCGTGATCTGTGGAAAGTTGCTGACGTGAAACAGACCAGTGTTACGGAGATCGTTATAGACAAAAATAGTGTTATTATTCTTAGAAAAGCAGACGTTAGTCATTTAAGCGAATAAATCACATGATCTGATTGTTTATTATAAAGATGGACGGGTAGTAGAAAAATAATGATGATGAAAGGGTGATGTTTTTCATGGCAATCGAATTTAATGCAAGCAAACTGTTACAGGTACTGGTTCGAAATGAAGCGAGAGTAGCGGAGCTCTATACGAATCTTGCAAACCAAATGAAGGATGGGAAAGGGAAAAAATTGTTTGAAATACTATCGGAAGACGAACTGAAGCATGAGAGAATTTACGCTGATTTGTTGAAAAAACTACCGGATGAAGACACTGCAGAAGTTTCGGAAGAAGAAAAAGAATACCTTGATTCACTGATCGAAAACGATATGTTTGCAGACGCTGATAAATCCATGGAAAAAATAAAAGGTAAGTATACAAAGGACGAAGCTTTGGAAATAGCTGAAAAGGTAGAACGTGATGGGATCATGTTTGTTTATGAATTAACCAGGCTTTTCCCGGATCTTGCGCCGAAGGAAATGAAGAAGATACTGAACGAGGAAAGAAGGCATCTGCAGGCAGTATTAAGCAGAGCAGAAGTGGATCTGGTGAAATATTTACGATACTAATACGATACTAATTGAAGTAGAGGCATAATTATGAGATGATAATAGCTCTTCCGAAAGGAAGGGCTATTTTTCGACGAAAGAAAGAAAACGAAAAATTGTTGAAGGGGAGGAAAGGGTATGAAGGACTACATACTTGCGCTGGACCAGGGAACAACCAGTTCGCGTGCTATTATTTTTGATAGGACAGGGCAGCCGGTGGGAAGTGCGCAAAAAGAGGTTAAGCTGCTCTATCCGAAAGCTGGCTGGGTGGAACAGGAGCCTGGAGAGATTTGGGCGACTCAGATGGGCGTTGTCGGCGAAGTGATGCAGCGGACGGGCATTTCACCACAAGCAATCGAAACAATTGGAATTACCAACCAACGGGAGACGACGTTACTTTGGGATCGAAAAACCGGAAAAGCTGCGGCGAATGCTATTGGGTGGCAATGCAGGCGCACATCAAATCTTTGTGATCACTTAAAGGAAGAAGGATGGGAGCCTTATGTTCGAAAAACGACAGGACTCATCATCGATGCTTACTTTTCTGCAACCAAGATTGCCTGGCTCCTGCAAAGCGATCCGGAACTAAAAAGAAGGGCGAAGCAGGGGGAGATTTGCTTTGGAACCGTGGACAGTTGGTTAATATGGAATTTGACAAAAGGAGAAAAGCATGTGACAGATGTGACTAATGCTTCCCGAACCATGCTGTTTGATATTAACAGACAGGAATGGGACGATCAGCTACTGAAAAAGCTGGACATACCGCCGGAAATACTGCCAGAAGTTCAGCCATCCTGCAGTGAATTTGCAAAAGCAGATCCGGATTTCTTTCAGGGAAATTCCATTCCAATAGCTGGCGTGGCCGGTGATCAGCAGGCAGCTCTTTTTGGCCAGGCGTGTTATCATCCTGGCATGGCAAAAAACACCTATGGTACCGGATGTTTTATGCTGATGAATACTGGCAATAAGCCTGTATTTTCTCAAAAAGGTCTTCTGACAACGATTGCCTGGTCTAATGGAAGGGAAACCCATTATGCGTTGGAGGGAAGCATCTTCATTGCCGGTGCGGTCATCCAGTGGTTAAGAGATGAAATGAACCTGATTCGGCATGCCTCGGAAACGGAAGCAATGGCATTATCAGTGAGAGATACCAACGGCGTTTATGTCGTTCCGGCCTTCACCGGCCTTGGTGCTCCTTACTGGGATATGTATGCAAGGGGAGCCATCCTTGGGATTACCAGGGATACAAAAGCGGCACATATCGTTCGGGCAGCATTGGAATCTATTGCCTATCAAACACGGGCTGTGCTGGATCTGATGGAAGAAGAAGGTGGGATTGCACTCCACTCCCTGAGAACAGATGGAGGCGCTGTTGCTAATAATTTTTTAATGCAATTTCAGGCAGACCTTTTAAATAGAAGGGTAGAAAGAGCAGCCATTCAGGAAACAACTGCCTTGGGAGCTGCGTATCTGGCTGGTTTGACAACTGGCTTTTGGGATCATCTTTCGAGCATCGAAAAGCAATGGAAAGCCGATTATGTATTTAAACCCGCTAAAGGAGAAGAATGGAGACGAGATGCTTACCAAGGATGGAATAAAGCGGTTCGACGAACCTTTGGCTGGGAAAAATGACGTAAAGGAGCGAGATCGTGACCATCGAATATATCAATCGACAGACAGGCGAAAAAGAAAAGGAAATCATCGCCAGTGAAAAAATGCTGGACTGGGCTTATGGGAAAAAAAGTGGGGGTTTCTTTATGGAGCTCCTTGGCAAATATAAGGGGCTGTCATGGCTATATGGAGCTGTTCAGAAGGCTACTTTTACAAAGCTGAAAATAAAGCCTTTCATTGACCAGTTGAGGATCAATATGGATGAAGCCCTGCTGGAAAAACCGGAAGAATATTCCTCGTTTAACGATTTTTTTACCCGACAGCTGAAACCGGGCAGCCGTATGATTGACAAGAATCCAACAACTGTCGTATCGCCGGCAGATGGACGAATACTTGTGTATCCGATCATTGAAAATGGACAGCTGATTCAGGTGAAGGGAAAGACAAGCTCTATATCGGCTATTTTGGGCAGCGATGAGCTGGCGGATCCCTTCGTGGGTGGATCTGCTGCGGTCATTCGCCTTGCTCCTTCCGACTATCATCGATTTCACTTTCCGGTGGATGGAATACCGGTAAAGGCATCTTTAATCAAAGGAAATTATTATTCGGTTAATCCATGTGCCTTAAAGAAGGTGGAGCATGTCTATAGTCAAAACAAGCGAATGGTGACCATGATCCATTCCTTTAAACTTGGAAAGATTGGTATGGTGGAAGTCGGAGCTACGATGGTGGGAAGCATTGTCCAAACCTATTATCCTGGCGCACCAGTTAGCAAAGGGACGGAGAAAGGATATTTTCAGTTTGGAGGCTCCACAGTACTTTTATTATTCAGACCGGGAACTATTCGTTGGCATTCTGACCTCATCGAAAATACCGAAAGAGGATTGGAAACCCTGGTAAAAATGGGAGAATCCATTGCGGATGTGAATTGATAAAGCCCCGGATCTCACAAGGGATCCGGGGCTTAATACCGATGTTAACGCTATAAAAACGACGCTGCCACTACTTTGTTTGAAAAGCAGTAAACATATCCGGTGTGGCTTTGCAGATCGGACAATCGTCCTCTACATTGTCACCGCTCAACGTGTATCCGCAAATATCACAGACATGGATCTTATCTTCGCCGTAATCACTTCCGCCATCTACAGCTTCCTTTGCCAGGCTAAATAGCTCGGCATGGGTTTTTTCTGCTTCCAGGGCAAACTGGAAGGAACGGAGGCTTCCTTTTTCTTCCTGAAGATTTGCCACGGAAATAAATGATGGATACATTTGGTCCACTTCATAGTTTTCGCCGTTAATGGCCCCTTGCAAGTTTTCTGAAGTATTGGTCATTCCAAATCCGGCGCCTGCCGTTACGGAATCATCTCCCACTTCCTTCTTTAATTCTCTGAAATGGTTTCCTGCGTGCACTTGCTCGGCATAAGCGACAGCTTTATAAAGATTGGCCACGTTAGGATATTTTTCTTTTTTTGCTGATTCTGCCCACATCAAATAACGCATGTGAGCCATGCTTTCTCCGCCAAAAGCAGATTTTAGGTTACTGGAAGTCATTGGATTCATAGGATTACCCCTTTCAATTTGTAGAATAGATAGTGTACAATCAAGTATAAGTGTACCCGATATCATTTTACACTAAACAGAAGTCATTTGAAATAGCCGATTGTTGAAAAAGGAGCTGGATGATTATGCCTGAATTAAAATCCATTACCCGAAATGAAATAAATCAGGAAGTCGTTTTGACAGCATTATTGGTGGATGTGAAAATAAAAAAAACCAAAAATGGAAAAAAGTACGCGGATCTGGTGGTCCAGGATGCATCTATGAAACGGGAAGTTAAGCTCTGGGATGCAGACGAAGAAGATCCATTAATGAAAAAACGCGATGAACCACCGGTGGTGGAATTAGTTGCGTTGGTCGGTGAATATCAGGGCAGGTTGCAATTAACCATAAAAAAAATAAGGGAAGTTGACGGAAATACAGTTGATATGAGAGCATTGCTTCCATCCAGCAGGTGGAATTATGATCAGATGAAGCAGTGGCTGGCGGAGTTTCGGGACAGGATCGAAACGCTTCCCATAAAAACACTGGTTGATAAAATGGTTTTTGAAGAGCCTTATTATGAAAAATACTGCACCTACCCGGCGGCGAAATCCGTCCATCATAATTTCCGTCATGGTATTTTGCAGCATACCCTTGAAGTGTTAAAATACTGCGTGATGGTGGCCACGACAAAAAAACTGACACAGAGGCAGGTCGATCGTCTGATTGCTATCGCGTTTTTGCATGACTGGGCAAAAACCATTGAGTATGAACCGTTGCCATCCAATCAGCTGAGCGATGAAGGGAAAATGCTGGGGCATATTTTTATTGGAGCTCACTCTGCGATGAATATCATTAATTCTATTGAAGATTTTGACCGGGATGATGCCCTGATCATTCTCAATGGAATTCTGGGACACCATGGTATGATGGAATGGGGATCTCCTGTGCTTCCTAAAACCGTGGAAGCGCAAATACTTCATCAGGTTGACAAACTGTCCGGAGACATTGAAAGCATTCTCTCTTTCATGGACGAGAATAAAGAAGCAACAGAGAACTTTACGGAAAGGCTTTGGAATATGGGTACGGAGTATTACAAAGGAGGAATTTCATGAAAAGTCTCTTCAGGAATCACAGCAAGGAGCTGGAAGATGAAATTGATGCCTATTTAAAAGCCATTTCAAGAGGCGGCTTGATTTTTAAGGAAGGAGTTTTGGAATATCTTAAAGGGAAGGAAGAAGCCTTCGAAATAAGGGTGAAAGAAATGACAGCTGCTGAAAAAGAAGCAGATGAAAAGCTAAAAAACATTAAGTACAAGCTTTACGCCTACAACCTCATTCCGGATGCCAGTGGAGATATACTGGAACTGACAGACGCGCTGGATGAACTGGTAGACAGAGCAAAAGCCGTTCACCTGAATTTATCCATTGAAAAGCCTCAGATCCCTGATTTCGCGGTCGAATCTTTTAAAGACCTGACAGAAGCTTCCTGCCAAGCGGCTGATGAATTGATGAAAGGGGTTCGGAGTTTCTTTCAAAATACCGGCATGGTGGAAGAACATGTTAATAAAGTGTACTTTTATGAGGGAGAAGCGGATAAACTGGAAGTGGCAATTGCCCGCCAGGTTTTTGGATCGGAAAGTATTGAACGATTAAGCCATAAGATGCACCTCAGGTACTTCGTGGGAAGAATTGCTTCTATTTCGGATATTGCCGAAGACGTTGCATTGAAGTTGTCTGTATTCCAGCTTAAACGTAATATTTGATGCGCTGAAAGGCTTCGGCTATGATATAATTATGGATAAAGACAGAGGGACTTGAGAGGGGGGGAATCTCCGGTATTGACGACCGGAGTAACGTGATGCATAAAAAAATATTTTTGGGGATTTTGATGATTCTTACCATCCTTGTGGTTACAACTGGCTGCGCTGAAACGAAGGAACAACCGGAAGAAGCACCGGAGCTGGAAGTGCATGAAATGACGCAGGACTATGAGGACGCTGAAATAAGTATTGCAACCGGAGGCACCGGTGGCGTCTATTTCCCGTTGGGAGGTGCCTTGGCCAGTATTTACAATTCCCATGTTCCTGGCTTGCGGGCCAGTGCCGAATCGACAGGGGCAGCGCTGGCGAACATTGATTTAATTCGAAACGGTGAAGTGGAAATGGCTTTCACGCAAAATGACATCACCTATTACGCCTTTACTGGAACGGAAATGTATGCAGAGGAAAGGGAACCTGTTGACAACATCCGCGGAATGGCTGTTCTGTACCCGGAGATTATCCAAATTGTCGCCTTAACAGACGCTGAAATCGATACCGTGGAAGATTTGGCTGGGAAAAGAGTAGCCATTGGTGCCGAACGTTCTGGAACAGAAGCGAACGCAAACCATATCCTGGAAGCTCATGGGCTGGGCCAGGAAGATCTGGGCGAAATACATCAAATTTCTTTTGCTCAGGCTGTGTTGCAGATGAGAAATAATGAAATTGATGCGGCTTTTGTGACGGCAGGACTTCCGACATCTGCTATTGAGGAAATGGCTGCTACCATGGACATAGAAATTGTTCCAATCCAAAGTGATAGAATGAGCGCCTTAACGGATCAATATCCATTTTACGTTGAGGTGGATATTCCCGCCGGAACGTATGAGGGGCAATCGGAGGATGTAAGAACGGCAGCGGTAATGGCCATGCTGGTTGTTTCTTCTGAACTACAGGAAAGGCTGGTTTACAACATGACGCAGGCCTTGTTTGAACATCGGGAGTATATTGCTGACATCCACGACCGGGGCAATGACATCAAGCTTGAAGCAGCCCTGGTTGGTATGCCGCTGGACCTCCACCCGGGAGCTGCCAGTTTTTATGAAGAACATCTAAACCGATAACGGAATAAGGATACAAGGAGTTGACATTTGGGTGAATGACGATCAATAGAAATGAATTCTTGCAATTAATTTTAAAAAACCAAAGGTTAAAATGGATCTTGGCAATCCTTCTGATCCTGTTGCTTTCGATTCAATGGCCGGCATATTACATACAGGCTTCAAACAATGAATCCGGTGAAGTGCTTTATCGCCATTCCATCCATTTGAGTGATGAGTTTGAGATAAACTATCTTCATTCTGTGACCAAAACTCCGGTCACGGAAACCTATCGAATCATGCCGGACAAGAGACTTTTACTGACGGAAATGGTCTATCAATCCTATGGTGCAGGACTTCCAACGAATATAGACAGCGATTATGAAATGCTCGAAGATGCGTTTCGGCTTTACAACATCAATACCGTTTCGGCGTCCCTCATTTACAGAACAGATCCAAAGGAACTGGGGATTGAAATGAAACTGGTCGTAGACGGTGACTCCATACCCTTTCATCGATTTTCAGAAGAAAGAACCCCTGTAAAAATCGAAGTCAAGCGTGACCCGGTATGGCTATTCCGGCTCAAAGAACGATGATCATAAACCTCTCACATAAAGAGGTTTTACTTTTTTTTAAAAGAGGTGAGTTAATGCGGCTGCGATTATGGTACGGAACGGAATTGGAAGAAAAAAACCGAAGAATGATGAAAGAAATACAGCGTCGCATCAAAAAACCTGATGCTAGAAGGCAAGTCATTTTAGTGCCGGAACAATATACGTTGGAGACGGAAAAGCAGTATTTGAAGCATACTGGTGAAAAAGGAATGATGCAGGTTGAGGTGTTGAGTTTCTCCCGTCTGGCATATCGGATTTTTCTGGAAACAGGCGGTAAAAACCGGGTTTTTATCAATGAACAAGGCATTCATATGTTCCTTCGAAAAATCTTAAAAGAACAAAAAAGCTACCTCAGGACCTATCACCATATGATCCAGCGCAAAGGCTTTATCGATGCATTGGTGAAAGAAATTGATGAATGCAAACAATATCAAATATCGCCTGAAATGCTGAGGCAGCAAGCGAAAATACACGCAAGCAATGAGCCGGTTGCTGGAAAATTGTGGGACATCGCTATCATCTATGAAAAAATGGAAGAAGCATTAAAGGATAAATTTCTGCACAAGGAAGACCGAATGGAGGCATTTCGAAATCAGCTGAGTCATTCCAAATGGATTAGGGAGACGGATTTTTGGGTGGATGGGTTTTACAGTTACACACCCAACATGCTCCGATCTCTGGAAGTACTGGGAGATCATACGGAAGAGTTAAATATTACGGTTTACGGTGGTCCGGGTGAAGAAGAAGGGCAACAAAAAACCATCCATAAACAAACCAGTCAGTTAAAAAACCACTTTTCTCATAAAGCGGCAGAAGTGAAAAGAAAGATGGTGGAAGCAGATGGCGAAGGCTCTCACAAATCCGCTGAATTAAAACATCTGAAATCCTCTTTTTATTCGCTGCCAGTGAAATCGTA
Source organism: Tindallia sp. (assembly GCA_007134225.1). GTDB lineage: Bacteria > Bacillota > Clostridia > Peptostreptococcales > Tindalliaceae > Tindallia. Next base: position 35,265 of record SLLE01000052.1, on the reverse strand, counting down.
TCAAGAAAAACTTGAATCCATTCAACTCTTTGCAGCAGGAAACGACGAGGCGGAATTAATGTGGACGTCACTTTTTATTCAGGATTTGGTGCAGGAACAAGGGTACCGTTATCGCGACATAGCCGTCCTGTGCCCTGATCTTGAACAAAGAAGAAAAAACCTTCGGCGCGTGATGAACCTTCATCAAATACCAGCTTATATGGATGAAACAAGAAATATAAGGAATCACCCATTAATGGTTTTGCTTTTGCGGGGATTGGAAGTGGTAGACAATCACTATCCTTTGCATGGGATGATGGCATACCTGAAAACCGGATACACAGGCTTGGAACAGGACGAGGTCGAAGAACTGGAAAATTTTTGCCTGAGATATGGCATTAAGGGAAATAAATGGAAACGCAGAATCGGTGACACGATACTGGATTTGACGGACCAAAGGATTGAAGAATGGCGAAAGATCGTCATGGAACCACTGGAAAAACTCTTTCGCGATCTGGAAACATCAGAAACGGTGAAGGAGATGACAAAAGCTGTATTTCAGTGGCTTGAAAAACTGGAAATACCTCAAAAAATTGAACGCGAAATAAGAGGAGCTTCCAATCGGGAAGCTTTTGAGCAAAAACAGGTATACGGGCAATTGTGGAATGAATTGATTGGATTAATGGATCAAATGGTGGAAATGATCGGAGATTCAAAGATGACGAGCAAGGAATATGTGGAAATCCTGGAATCGGGAATTGACAGCATGGAGGTAGGTACAATTCCATCCACCTTAGATCAGGTTTTTGTGGGAACCATCGAGCGGTCGCGGCTGGCTGATATTAAATGCTTGTTTTTGATTGGTGCCAATGACGGGGTGATTCCTGCCGGCACGAGTGAAGACTCCCTGCTGCTTCCGGTGGAAAAAGCAGCATTGGCTCAATCTGGATGTGAAATAGGCATTACCCCGGAAGAACGCGAGCTACAGGAAATGTTTTACATTTACTTATCGCTGATAAAACCCTCAGACAAGCTTTACATCAGCTACTCACTGTCGAACGAAGAAGGGGCTGCTAAGCGGCCTTCCATTGTGTTGGATCGGTTACAAGCTCTTTTTCCATCCCTTACCATTCAGGATGATCTCTTGATGACACCGGAACAGACGAAAAAGCAAATTTCCAGGCCGGAAAACACCTTTATGAAGTTAGCGTCAGAAATTCGAAAACAAATGGATGATGTCCAAATTGACGAGATATGGATGGATGTTTACCGCTGGTTCTATCATCACAAAAGCTGGAAAGGGCAGGTGGAAAGAATGCTGGAGGGGATTGATTATCACAACCAGTGTAAATCCCTGGATCCGATTGACAGTGAAGCAATTTTTGGAAAGCCCTTGCATGCCAGTGTGGCACGATTGGAAAAATATCGAAAGTGCCCTTTTTCTCATTTTGTTCAGTATGGGCTTAAGCCGGCAGACCGAAAACAATACGATATTCAACCCGTCGAACTTGGAAATTTTCTGCACCAGGCCCTGGATGAATTTGCAGATCAAGTGAAAAAGAAAAACCAAAACTGGCACCATCTTAAACCGGAAGAATGCGACAAGATGATGGATGAACTGTTGGATCCGTTGCTCCAAAACTTTAAATATGGTGTTTTCACCAGCAGCAATCGTTATGCCTATGCAGGAAAACGAATGAAACAGGTGGGGAAAACAGCGGTGAAAACCATGGTACAACAGATTCAGAAAGGTGATTTTGCACCTACCCATCATGAGGCAACCTTTGGCAGAAACGGCCTTTGGCCGGCACTTCAATACGAAAAAAAAGGACAGGCTATTGCATCCCTGGAAGGACGCATTGACCGTTTGGACACCTATCAGCAGGACGGAAACTATTATTACCGGGTCATTGATTATAAGACTGGAACAAAAGACCTTAGCCTTCAGGAGATGTATTATGGACTTCAATTGCAGCTTCCGATTTATTTGCAGGCGGTTTTGGCGGCGCAGCAAAATCAAATTAAGGCTAACCACTATCCGGCTGGGATCTTTTATTACCAATTGGATGATCCGACGATTGAAACCAATACAACTGAGGAATCGAAGATTCGAGGCGAATGGATCCAAGAGACAAAACTTAAAGGTCTGACCCTTCGGGATCCAGGCATTGTGGGGGCCATGGATCCGGATATTTCCAATACATCGGACGTACTCCCTGTTGGACTGAAAAAGGATGGTGATTTCACTGCTTTTTCAATGGTAGCGACCATCGAAGAGTTTGACTGTCTGCTCCAGCATGTGGAGCAACAGGTAATTCGGATGGCGCAAGGCATTTTGTCCGGTGATATTGCCATCCATCCCATTGAATTTGCTGGAACTCGCGCCTGTCAGTATTGTGACTTTGCATCGGTATGTCAATTTGACCCCGCCATCCCAGGCAACAGAGTAAATTACCTGCCATCCATATCAAAAGAAGATGCCCTCCAAAAAATAACACTGCCGTACCGAAAGAAGGTGAACCCTTAAATGCCAAAATGGACTGCTGAACAGCAACAGGCCATCGATAGCAGAAACAGCAATCTTCTGGTTTCTGCTGCTGCCGGGTCGGGAAAAACTGCCGTATTGGTACAACGAATTCTAAACCTTGTCATTCAGGATAAAGTTGATATCGATCGAATGTTGGTGGTTACCTTTACCAATGCGGCAGCTTCTGAGATGAAAGAGCGAATTGGGAGAGAAATGCTTAAAGCATCCCAAGAGCATTTGACCAAGCGGCTTGAACTGAGGCGACAGCTATCATTGCTGAATCGCTCATATATCATGACCATGCATTCTTTTTGCTTGAAAGTATTAAGGAGTCACTTTCATCTGATTGATCTGGACCCATCCTTCCGGGTAGGAAATGAAACAGAAATTGCAATGCTGAAGCAGGAAGCATTGGATAAAACCCTGGAAAAATTCTACGAAGAAGCCGATCCCTCCTTTCATCTGTTAATTGAAAGCTTCTGCGATATGAAAAATGATCGCTGGCTGGAATACAATCTGCCTAAAACCCATATATTTATTCAAAGTCAGCCAGAGCCAGGGGAATGGCTAAATGAACAAGTTAGACAGTTTGATGTGACACCTTCGACGCTGATGAAAACAAGATGGATGAAAACATTATTTCAAATGCTGCAGCTACGCTTAAACGGAATGATCCGTCAGATGGAAACAGCCTATGATCATTGTCAAATGCCAGATGGGCCGGACATTTATATGGAACTGATTGATAGGGAAATAGAAGGCTTGGAGAAACTGGCAGAAATGTGCCACCAGTACGACAAGGCACTTTTTGAGGAAATCTGGAGGCTGGAGTTTAAACGGCTGCCGATGGCAAAAAATGTAAATCTTGAGATAAAGGAACGCGTGCAGAGTATACGCAACTCCGTTAAAGATGAATTAAAAACATTAAAGAAAGAATGGTTTGCCGGCGGTCCGGATCAATGGAGCGAGGATCTAAGAAAAATGAAAAAACCTATGGAAAAGTTTCGGGAAGTGGTGGAGGATTTTCATCAGCAGTTTTTGGAAATCAAGCGAAAAAAAAATGTGGTCGACTTCAACGATCTGGAACATATGGCCCTGGACATCCTGCGTCAAGATGAAGCGGCGGATTATTACCGAAATCAGTTTAATCATATCTTTATTGATGAATATCAGGACAGCAATCGCGTTCAGGAAGCCATTACAGATTGTATTAAACGAGAGAATAACGTTTTTATGGTTGGCGACGTGAAACAAAGTATTTATCGTTTTCGGCTGGCGGAGCCAGCTTTGTTTCTGGAAAAACAGCGTGGTTATCTGAAAGAATCGGGAGCGGTTGATCGGAGAATCGATTTAAACCGAAACTTCAGAAGTCGAAAAGAAATCCTTGAGGGAGTCAATGAACTTTTTGGCAACATTATGAGTACTTCTTTGGGTGAAATGGAATACACGGAAGACGCCATGCTCCTCAGTGGTGGTCTTTACCCGGAGTCAGATGACCCTGCGCCCATTCAATTGCACCTGTTGGATAAAAGAAAGCCGGAGAATGAGGAAATTGCGGATGCATTAAGTGAATGGACAGATCATGAGCTGGAAGCAAAAGTGGTGGCACAGAGAGTTCGGGAAGCACTAAATGGTGTTGTATATGATGAAAACCTCCAGCAAAAACGATCGGTACAGTACCGGGATCTGGTGATCCTGATGCGGTCTACCCGGCCATATCTGCAAATTTACGAGGATATGCTGGCAGAAGAGGGGATTCCTGTTTTTTCTGATGCTGGGGCAGGTTTTTTTCAAACCATCGAAGTGCAAATTTTCATGAATTTGTTGAAAATCATAGACAATATAAAGCATGATATTCCACTTCTCAGTGTATTACGATCGCCGATTGGCGGATTTGAAACAGGAGAGTTAACATCCTTTCGCCTGAATGGAAAAGAAGCCCCTTTTTACGAATGCTTCTTTAACAGTGAAAAACTCGTTGATTCTTCCCTAAGTAAAAAGGTGGCGGTATTCAAATCAAAAATCGAACGCTGGCGTCGGAGTTTAGACATTGGTTTGTCTGATTTTATATGGCAAATCATGGATGAATCCGGATATTTTGGGTTTTTGGCATCCATGCCAGGGGGAGAACAGCGCCAGGCAAACCTCAGAATTCTTGGCAAAAGAGCGGAAGAATATGAAACCCTTCAGGAAGGAAGCCTTTACGGATTTTTGCAATATGTTGAAAAGCTCAAAAGTCGGAGGGAGAGTGATCTGGGCGTTGCAAAGCTCATAGGTCCCAACAACAACGTGGTAAGAATTATGAGCATCCATAAAAGCAAAGGCCTGGAATTTCCTGTGGTGATTCTTGCAGGAGCTGGAAGAAAATTTAACCTGCGGGATACTCATGAAAAAATGTTGATCCACAAGGATCTCGGAATAGGTCCTGTCTGTGCGGAGCCTGATAAAAGAGTCTACAGGAGCACCATAGCTCGAAATATCATTAAAGAAAAGATAAGACAGGAGAGTTTATCGGAGGAAATGCGAATTCTTTATGTGGCTATGACGCGTGCAAAAGAAAAACTGATCATTGTTGGCAGTGCGGAAGACCCGAAATTAAAATGGAGCCAATGGGAAAATGCGTTACACCCTCATCAGCTTTTCAAAGGAAAAAGCTACCTTGACTGGTTAGGACCTTCCATGGCAACTGCCCATGGTCTGGTTGGAGAAGAAGGCGGTTTTTGGAATCAGCAGTGGAGCTTAAAAATCTGGAACAAGAATGAGCTGTTCAATAGAGAAATCAAAGAAATACAAGAATCCATCAAATTTAAAAATATATTGTTATGGAATCAGGATCAATTGCCCGGTAAGGACGCTTCATACGTGAAAAGAAGGTTGGAATGGGAGTATCCCTTTCAGAACGAAACTAAAACACAGGCAAAATATTCTGTTAGTGAACTGGCAGCTGAGAATCATTTAAAAGCGACGCAGGAAAACCGGCTTCGGATTCCTGGACTGATTAAACGGCCTGATTTTCTCAATGACGAAAAAAAGCTAAGCGGGGCAGAAAAAGGAACACGGTTGCATTATGTCATTCAGCAGCTTGATTTTGAAAAATATGAAAAAGGTATTAACGTTGCACAGCAGTTGCAACGGATGCTGGAAAGAGAAATGATAACCGAGGAGGAGATGAATAGTATTGACCCAAACCAAATTGCCTTGTTTCTGGAAAGTCCTCTTGGTAAGCGAATTCGGAGATCTGCCATGTGTCGAAGAGAATGGCCCTTTGTTGTTGAAAAACAGGTAGAGGTGGGAAACGTACTGATGCAGGGAATCATCGACTGTTATTTTCAGGAGGATGATTCTTTGGTGTTAGTCGACTATAAAACCGATCGCATAACAGGAGTAGATCCGGAAGATTGGAAAGAAAAATATCGGGGGCAGATGAGTCTTTATGAAGATGCGCTGGAAGAGTTGACGGGATACAAAATAAAAGAAAAATGGATTTATTCTTTTTTCTTAAACAAAGCATTATTATTATGATCATGACGTCCTTTCTGACACAAGAGCAGCATATGAAACCCGATTTCCCGTACCGTCCTGTTAATGGTTATATTCTGAATTGTTGGGTATTTATTTACTGCGAAAGGTGTCTGGGAAAAATGGAGTGGGGAGGTTTGGCTTATGAATCATGAAGGCTTTCAAGTATACCTGAAAGATCTTGGATTGGAAACAGAGCTTGAAATTCGCGAAGTGATATCCAGAGCGAGCTGGGTGGAAACAACGATGGATATCAGTCTTGATAGAATGCAAATAAGCGATCTGGAAGATCAGAAATTCAAGGAGAGTCTTTCCGAATTGATCGGATCTCCGGAAAAAACAGAAGCATTTTATAATGCTCTTCGCAGCTACATGGATTTTTGCAGCAGCCAACAGTCCGCAGAAAACGAGTAAACATAAATCCGGGAGTCTGCATAGACTCCTTTTTAAGGTGGGAAAGAAATGATACTGTCGGGACGCGAAATCAGGAATAGGCTTGGGACAGATGTCTTTATTGAACCATTTAATGAAAAACAGTTAAACCCAAACAGCTATAACTTAAAACTACATAATGAGCTTCTGACCTATGATGTGGATATTTTGGACATGAAAAAACCTAATCCAACGAAAAGCATTCTAATCCCAGAAGAAGGATTCCTTTTGGAACCACATCGTTTATACCTGGGGCGCATCCAGGAATACACCAAGACTTTTGGATTGGTACCCATGCTGGAAGGTCGTTCTTCCATCGGAAGGCTGGGACTGTTTATTCATGTGACGGCTGGATTTGGAGATGTGGGGTTTTGTGGTTACTGGACACTGGAAATATTTTGCATCCATCCGATAATAATTTATCCTGAGGTTGAAATCTGCCAGATTTATTACCACACCATTGAAGGAGAATACGACCCATATGTAAGCGGCAAATATCAGGGCAACAAAGGAATCCAAGCCAGCAGGCTATACGAAGACTTTGAATAAAAAAGATCATTACAGATGATGACAGGAGGAATTTGGATGAGTGATGAACAGAAAACAAAAATAATTCCAGATGAACTGAAAGCCAGAGACATAATGGTAAAGGAAGTAATGACCGTAACGGAAGAACAGACAGTGGATCAGGTAATCCAGATGTTAATGGACTACAACGTCAGTGGTTTGCCTGTGGTGGATGATGAGCAGCATGTCGTGGGGATTGTGACGGAAGGTGATTTGATTTATCGAAGTAAAAAACTTGAAATTCCTCGATACTTTACTATTCTGGACAGCTACATCTTCTTTGACAACACAAATAAAATGGAAGAACAGATACGGAAAATGGTGGGATACCGGGTGAAAGAAATCATGACGAAAGAGGTCGTCACGGTTGATGTGGAAGACACCGTGGAAGACATTGCCACTGTCATGACAAGAAAAAATATTAACCGGGTACCTGTTACGGAAAACGGTAAACTGGTGGGAATTGTAACAAGAAGAGATATTATACGTGCCTATGCATCTGAGCGTTAATGAACGTTGCATAATAACAAGAACTAAGGCAGCGGCCACCTCGACATTAAAAAAAATATTGCAAGTCAAATGAAGAAGAGTCGGCAGAGATGAAATGCCGACTCTTCTTCATATATGAGAAAAAAAGGATAATTGTCTTTTAAAATAAATTTTTAAAGAGAGAATAATTATGGTATACTGAACCGTGTAATAAAGACGATTTATTTATGGTGAGGTGCTTCTATGACAAAAGATACAGGTGCGAAAACAAAAAAATACATAGTTCCAATTGCGTTGCTGTTTTTGTTTTGGATGGTGCTTTCTCCTAAATTTGGAGTACAAGCAATCCTTTTGGGAGCCATATTAAGTACGCTGGTAGTCATCTACTCTAAAGATATTCTATTTTCCGATACAGAAATGCCTCTTTATCAAATGAAACATTTATTGAACATGCTTCATTTTGTTGGTGTTTTGGTGGTGGAAATATTCAAGGCGAATATCGACGTGGCTAGAATTGTGCTGAACCCTAAAATGCCCATACAGCCACATTTTATTAAAGTACCAATGATGTTGCAAAATGATATAAACAAAGTCATATTTGGCAATTCCGTTACACTTACGCCAGGCACCCTTACGGTGGATATTTTGGAAGATGGCTTTATTATCCATGCGTTGACCACAGAAGCTGCGGAAGCCATGGAAGAAAGCTTTATTGAGGAATGGATCAAGAAACAGGAGGACTCGGAATGTTAACAAATGCTTTTATTGCAACGTCCATTTTTCTGGCCGTGATGACGTTTTTCTGTCTCTTCAGAGCTTATGTTGGACCAACTGCCGTGGATCGGGTTGTGGCGATCAATGTCATTACCACAAAAGTAGCCATGCTAATTGTTTTGCTGTCTATCATTATAGGGCAGGAATCCTTTGTGGATGTGGCACTGATTTACGCCATGATGGGTTTTATTGCAACAATTTGTGTTTCCAAGTACATAGAAAGAGGAAAACTCGGGTAAGGAGAATGCCATATGCTTCAAAATGGACTGATCATACTTTTTTTGTTTGGAGGAAGTTTCTTTTTCATGGTTGGCACCGTCGGATTAGTGCGACTGCCTGAAGCATTCTCCAGAATGCACGCAACCACAAAATGCGACACACTGGGAGCAGGCCTGATTTTGGTTGCTTTGATGATCCATGCCGGAATTCAGATTATCACAGTAAAACTGTTTGTTATTTTGGTTTTTATCTGGATCACCAACCCAACAGCGGCTCATATCATATCAAAGGCGGCCTATAATACGAACCCGGATATTTCGAAGTCGCATAAAATAATAAAGAAGGGGTGATCAGGAGATGCAAGTCTTGAATGTGATCCTTATCGTATTTTTGATTACCTGTGCCATCGCAGTGGAAAAAACGAGAGATTTGTTAAGTGCGGTGATCATTTTTGCGGCATACAGCTTGATTATGGCAGTGCTTTGGCTTTTATTAAGGTCGCCGGATGTCGCAATGACAGAAGCGGCTATTGGTGCAGGTGTTACGACCATCATGTTTATTGCAGTAATCAGCAGGACCAGGAGGATGGAAAAATGAAAAAATTTATTATGTTTACAGCCCTTGGTGGTCTTCTGATCATTATGATTTCCAGCTACATGCAAATGCCGCCCATGGGAAATGTTGAAAACCCCTCTTATAATGAAGTAGCGGTATATTATTTGGACGAAGCCTTGGAAGATACTCATGCTCCCAATGTGGTGGCGGATATCATTATGGATTACCGTGCCTTGGATACACTTGGTGAAGCGACGGTGTTGTTTACTTCCATTGCAGCAGTTCTGACTATTCTGGTCGGAAAAGACCCTAAGCTGGGAGAGGAGGATTCTCACCATGGATGATTTGATTGTTCGAAACGTCAGCCGCATGATTATACCCTTTATTCAGCTGTATGGCCTTTTTGTCATTTTTCATGGTCACATTTCTCCAGGTGGAGGGTTTCCGGGCGGAGCCATTCTTGGTGCCAGTATTGTTCTTTATACACTTGCTTTTGGAGCTGAGAAAGGTCATCAGAAAATGCCCCACTCGATTTCCAAATGGCTGGAAAGTGGCGCCATCATCTTTTACATGCTGATAGGTATGGTTGGAATTTTTACCGGGTACGTATTTCTGACCAACAAAGCGGCAGGGTTTTACATGGGGGAAGTTGGCGTTGTGTTTAGTGGCGGCTTTATACCAATGATAACGCTGGCCATCGGAATTAAAGTTGGGAGTACCATGATCACATTATTTCACACCATGATCGACGAAGAAGAGGAGCATTAAAGTGCAAATTCAGTTATTTCTCCAAAACATTAATTACATAGGTTCATCCTGTCTTTTTGTCATTGGTCTCTATACGGTGTTAACCCATCCCAATCTTATCAAGAAACTTATTGGGATAAACATCATGGAAACATCCGTTTTTTTATTTTTCGTTTCCATCGGATTTATTCAAAGCGGCAGCGCTCCTATCCTTCAAACAGCAGGAAATGAAACAATTCAATACGTTAATCCGCTGCCTTCTGCACTGATTCTGACGGGAATTGTTGTAGCCGTTAGTATTACTGTTTATGGTCTTAGCATGATCATAAAAATATACAATGCATACGGCACCATTGAGCTCGACGAAATAATGCAGATAAGGAGTGAAGAAGCCAATGATTAGTATGCATCTGCCAGTGTATGTTTTACTATTGCTATTGGCAATGGCCTTGTTTTTTCCACTGGCGACCAAGTTATCAAATCTTGAGATTAAGATTTATACGACCTACTCATTAGTGGTAGCCTCCCTGCTTTCGATAGCCACGGTGGTTAGAGTGCTTCAGACTGGCGCTTACGTCTATCATTTTGGACTTCGGGATCCCATGATTGGTGTCGAATTTGTTGTCGATGAGTTTTCGGCTGTGATGGTAGCACTGGTTATGATTTTATCGACACTGATTGTCTTTTATTCCTATCGAGACATTGAACATGAGATATATCCGCATCTCGTTCCCGGATATTACACCTTAGTTTTCCTGCTCATGTTTTCCATGATCGGTATGATTTTGACCAACGATCTGTTCAATCTGTATGTGTTTATGGAAATTTTATCACTGACATCCTGTGGTATTGTTTCTATTAAGCGTAAAAAAGAAAATTTGCTGGCCAGCATGAAGTATTTGATGCTGGGTACCATCGGATCTGTATCGATCTTGATGGGGATTGCTTTTTTATACATGGTAACCGGTAATTTAAATATGACGATTAACTATGAGATTATTCAGGAAGTTTGGCATGTTTATCCCCGCAATATATTGGTAGCGCTGGGCTTTATTTTGACCGGATTTGGCATTAAAGCGGCGGTGTTTCCATTACATACATGGCTTCCCGATGCACACTCTACCGCACCGACGCCCTCCAGTGCATTGCTTTCCGGACTGGTGGTCAAAATCTATCTGTTTGCAATGATCAAACTGATCTATCGGGTGATTGGTTTTGATATTGTCACGCAGTTGGACATACCACTGTTTCTTACATATTTCGCCATGGTGGGAATGATTATGGGATCTGTCTTTGCTATTGGGCAGAAGGACATGAAAAGAATTCTGGCTTACTCCAGCGTTGCGCAGATTGGCTACATTGTGCTGGGCATTGGCCTGGCAACAGAGTTGGGATTATCCGTCGCACTGTTTCATGTGGTTACCCATGCATTAATGAAATCAGCACTGTTTTTAAGCGCCGGCTCCATTATCTATCAGACTGGTAAAAGGGATGTCCGATATTTTGAAGGTATCGGCTATCAAATGCCAGTGAGCATGACTGTCTTTACCATTGGTGCCTTGGGAATGATTGGCATTCCGGGAATCAACGGGTTTATGAGTAAATGGTATCTAAGCCTTGCGGTGCTGGATGCCGGTAGGCCATTAATACTACTGGTCATTCTGCTTAGCAGCTTTCTCAATGCAGTATATTACTTGCCAATAATCATAAGTGCATTTCTAAAAGAAAGTACGGATCGGGAGAACGTCATGATTGTAGATGACGTACCAAAGAGCATGACCGTTCCCATGTCAATTATTGCAGGCCTTTGCATTCTTATAGGCTTTTTTCCCCAACTCATTATGACCTTTATTGAGAGAGCCATCCCCACGTTTTTTTAAGAACACTGGCACTCTAATTGGGAAGAATGATGACTTATGACATATGGAGGCGTGTGCTATATGGGTATATCAAATCGTAGTGAAGAAAATACTAAAAGGCCGTCGAGTGGACAACCACTGAACAAATGGTATCAAAATATTTCTCGGGATTATTTTTGTGTCAGCTGTATTATTATGTTTGCTATTTCGCTGGTTTTGGTGATTCTGTTTGTCATTGCCACCAGCAGATATCGTGAAGGTGACTTGTATTGTCGTTTTGTAGGTACCTGTTCAGGGGCCTTTCCATTTTTAGACGCAGCCGTTTACTTTCCATACCTGCCATTACTGGCAATCATCCTACCATTTCTTGGTGGACCAATGGAAGCTTTTGTGGGATACCGATCGGAAAAACTTCGAGATTTTACGGTCGTCTTCACATCCTTTGCTACCTTTCTGGTGATTCTTCTCATGTATCCTCAAGTGATGGATGGAGGCATCCAAAATGAAATTCCAGGCGTTTTTGGCTATGGGCTTCATTTCAACGTGGATATGCTTAGCTATATCATGCTGAGTACAGCCGGCATTTTATGGCTTATGGTCAGTATATATGCCCACGAATACATGATGACAGAGAAACATCGGGAACGGTTTTATCTCTTTAAAGCTATTACGTTCAGTGGTGTACTGGGAACGGTGATGGCCGGCGATATTCTGACCATGTTCCTTTTCTTTGAGTTAATGACCTTTAGTTCCTACTTGTTGGTGGCACATAATCAGTCCGCCGAATCCATTCTGGCAGGAAACAATTATATCTATATGGGCGTAGGTGGTGGATTATCGGTACTGGTAGGGATGCTTTTATTGCTTTTCAACACGAATCACTTGGATTTTGCTTTTTTGGCACTGGAACTGAGCGATACCGGTTGGCTTCAATACCTTATTTCCTTCCTCTTTGTGATTGGTTTTGGTATTAAGGCAGGAATGCTGCCGCTTCATATCTGGCTTCCCAAAGCTCACCCGGTGGCACCCACACCAGCATCGGCACTGTTATCCGGATTGTTGATCAAAATAGGTGCTTACGGGCTTCTGAGAATTGCAACCAGCTTTTTTATGCCAGCCGCAGACATGATAACAGGTAGGGACGATCCTTTATGGTCGCTGTCTCAAAACATGGGTGCCATTATTATATGGATTGGCATTGCCACCATGGCGGTAGGCGTTTTTATGGCCCTGCAGCAGGGAGATATGAAAAAAATGCTGGCGTACCACAGCGTCAGCCAAATGGGATATATTATCATGGGTGTGGGCGTTGCATCCTACCTTGGTTATATTGGCGCCATGGGCTTTGCCGGAAGCATCTATCATACGGTGAACCATGCCCTGTTTAAAGCCCTTCTCTTTATGGTAGCCGGTGTCGTATACCTGAAGACCCATGAACGAAACATGTATAAACTGGGAGGACTCTGGAGACAAATGCCCTTTTCCGCTCTGGTGTGTTTGATCGCAGCTCTCGGCATAACTGGCATGCCAGGTTTTAATGGATTTGCCAGCAAATCTGTCCTTCATCATGCTATCGATGAAGCCTACCAGTATGGTCATTATTCCTTTAAATATGCAGAGGTTATTTTCACCATCGTTAGCGCCGGGACTGTCTGTTCTTTTATCAAAATGTTTTCCTACGTATTTCTCGGGAAATGTCCGGAAGAACATCAGGATCTATCAAAAAGCGGTAATGGGATGATGCAAATGGCCATGGGCGGACTTGCTCTTTTGATTATAGGGATTGGGCTGGCGCCGAATTATGTGATGGATCACTTTATCATTCCCGCTGCCAATGTTTTTACTTATGATTCTTATTTTATTGGCAATTATCTGGTGGACATGAATTTTTTCAATTATAAAGACGTGACAGGTATGATCCCGGTTTATTTGCTTGGCTTTGGAATTTTCTTTGCAGGGAAAAAATTCGATCTGTTCCATTTGCATATGCCTAAGTGGATGGATTTTGAATTTGTGATGTACAAACCGGTGGCAAAACTGGTAATGAGTGCATCGAGAAAGATAACCGATGGATATGATGTGAAAACCACCAATGTGGATGTATACATTTATGCAACGATCCTGTTAGTGACACTGTTTTTCCTGACGTTTTTTGTTCGGTAAACCTGTTTATTCTGAAAGGAGCCTACTTTTGTGAACCTGGCACGAATTATTGTCCAAATCGGTCTACCGCTTTTATTCCTCACGTTCGTTGCAATGGAAGTGATTGTCATTCCTTTGGTGGGAACTAAAGAAAGACACGTTCGAAGAACTCTCGTTAAGGGCTATATCTTAGCCACAACCTTTTTGTTCTTGTTCACCTTTCCGGAAGTATTAAGAGAACCAATTATTTATAACATTACCGGGGTGTTTGAAACAGGAATCTTTTTCAAAGTGGATCTGTTAAACTTTCCATTATTAATCCTTGCTGGCTTACTATGGCTTCTTATTGCTTTCTTTAGCCGTGAAGACATTAATTATATTTTTTATACCGTTACCTATATCGCAACCATCGGTACGCTTTTGGCAGGCGATTTATTGAGTTTTTTCCTGTTTTTTGAGATCATGACCTTTGCCTCTTATGCACTGATGGTGTACCATCGTGGTGAAGAGCAGCTGGAGGCAGGTTTTGTTTATCTTTACATGAGCATTATAGGGGGTCTGATGATCCTCAGTGGAATATTGATGCTGTCGGCATATACCGGTACGTTTGAATGGACGAATCTGGCGGTGCGTTTCAGCGAGCTTGGTTATATTAAATATTTTATAGCCTTCTTTCTTATTGGAGGATTTGGGATCAAAGCTGGTATGGCTCCCTTCCATTTTTGGATGCCAAGGGTATATGATGGTGCTCCTATTGCGGTGATTGCTCTCTCTTCAGGCGTACTGATCAAAGTGGGCGCATACGGAATCTTAAAAGTCATATCAGTAACCTTTTCTGTGGATGCAGCCCAGGGACTACAGTTTTATCCCATGCTTTGGGAAGTATCCGAGAATATCGGATTTGTGGTCATCTGGCTGGGTATTTTAACCATGGTGGTCGGTGTGTTTATGGCTCTGCAGCAGGGCAGTACGAAAAAAATGCTGGCTTATCACAGTGTTTCTCAAATGGGATATATTATCATGGGTGCCGGCGTGGCTGCATACTTGGGCTATATTGGACCCATGGGCTTTGTCGGCAGCATGTATCATTCGCTGAACCACTCCCTCTTTAAAGTGCTGCTGTTTATGGTGGCGGGAGCCGTGTATTATCAAACTGGCGAAACAAACATGTATCGGATGGGCAGCCTGTGGAAAAAGATGCCGATCACAGCAGCCTTATGCCTTGTTGCAGCCCTCGGTATTACCGGTATGCCTCTGTTTAACGGGTACGCCAGTAAAACGGTTTTGCATCATGCCATTGAAGAAGCCTTTATGTATGGACACTCTTCATTTGAATATGCAGAATGGATCTTTACCGTCGTCAGCGCAGGAACAGTTTGTTCCTTTATCAAGTTTTTCTATTTTATTTTTGTCAGGAAGAATAAAGACAATGAACCCCTACAGATAAGTGATCCTAAGAGCATGAATGCACCTATGGGCGTCCTGGCGGTGCTGATCATCTTCTTTGGAGTTGCGCCCAACTGGCTGATGGATACGGCATTAATACCGGCGGCACTGGCCTTCTCCTACGATCCTGAATTTATTTCCAACTACTTAGTGGACATGGACTTTTGGAATTGGAAAGACCTAAGCGGCATGGTCATTGTCTATGGACTGGGGATTGCCATGTTCTTAATCGGCATGAAATTCCATCTGTTCCATCTGAAGCTGCCAGGCTGGGCCAGTGCGGAGAGATACATCTATTCACCGGTCAATACAGTATGTGAAAAGTTTCCTGATTATTGTGTGCAACGCTATGAAAGGCCCATGATTTTTGGGGATGCATTAATCTATGCCATTTTATTAGCAATCATAATGGCGATGCTGGTGATTTCCAGGTTGTTTGTTTAACTAAAGAAATGGTCGAGAGTCGGCATGTTTTTTTAAAAAAACAATTCAAGGTTGAGATCAGTCAGACTAAAAAAAGAATCTACTATGACGCAGCGGATTTTGGAAATGTCGCATCAGTTGAATCGGGATAAAAACGTGAATAAGAACAGGAGCATCCTAATGATTTTATCGACAGGGGTTGACTTGGTTGAAATTGCCAGGATAAAACAAGCCATAGCAAGAAACAACAGATTCACAGAAAGAATCATGACAGCAACCGAAAGACAGCAATGCGAAGAGAGAGGAAATCGGACAGAAACCATTGCAGGTATTTTTTCGGCCAAAGAAGCAGTGGCAAAAGTACTGGGTACAGGAATTGGCAAGGTTAGCTGGCGGGAAATACTGATTCTGAAAAACATGGCAGGAGCTCCATATGTGGAATTAGAGGGTAAGGCTAAAGAAATGGCAACCCAAAAATCAATAAAGCGTATTCATATCAGCATTACTCATACCCGTGATCTTGCAATGGCTTTCGCTATAGGTGAAGTCGACGTGAGTTAGGAGGGAGAATTAAATGCGATCAGAGCATCTTAAAAGACCGGTTTGGGCAGAAATTTATCTTGACCATCTGGCACACAACATCAAAGAAATCAGGAAAAACATTCCGGATAAAACGAAAATTTGTGGCGTGATTAAAGCAAACGGATATGGACACGGCGCCATTCAGTTTGCCGAATATTTGGAACAATATGGTGTTGACAGGTTTGCAGTTGCTGCCTTAACGGAAGCAATGGAACTTCGTCATAACGGATGTGATAAACCAATTCTGATTCTGGGATATACGCCGGATGAGTTGGTACAGCATGCAATCCAGAAAGACCTTGCGTTAACGATTTACACCATGGAACAAGCTTGGATCATATCAAAGGAGGCGGAAGCCGCCAACAAAAAAGCCGTCATTCACATTAAATTAGATACAGGGATGTCAAGGCTTGGCTTTCTGCCCTCTACTCAGTCCCTGGATGAGATCGAAAAAATTACGAAACTGTCTAATCTGGAAGTGGAAGGAATTTACACTCACTTTGCTGCTGCAGACGATGAAAACAAACATGAAGCCCGAATTCAAATGAACAAATACAAGGGATTCTGCCTTGATTTGGAGAGTAGAGGTATTCAAATCCCTATGAAGCACGTGGCGAATAGTGCAGCTATTATTGATATGCCGGAAACCCATTTGGACATGGTGAGAGCTGGAATTATGATGTACGGGTTATATCCTTCCGAAGAAGTGGATCATCATCAGTTTAAGCTCAAAAGGGTGATGGCCCTAAAAACAAGGGTTGCTCATGTGAAAGAAATAGAAGAAGGCACTGGGGTTAGCTATGGATTAACCTTTAGAGCACCAAAAAAAATGAAAATTGCCACTTTGCCGGTCGGTTATGCAGACGGTTACACCAGAATGTTGGGTGGTAAAGCGGAAGTAATGATCCAGAGCAAAAAGTGTCCGGTGGTTGGAAGGATTTGCATGGATCAATGTATGGTGGATGTAACTGGGCTGGATGTTCAGCGTGGAGAAGAGGTTACACTGTACGCCACGAATGAAGCGGATGGAGATACGGTTGATGATGCGGCACGTAAACTGGGTACCATTAATTACGAAATCACCTGTATGGTGAGTAGGCGTGTTCCACGTACTTACATCGAAAACGGCGAAGTGATTCAATATCGGGACGACCTTCTCTAAAGCTTCGTTGACATTCTATGACCCCTTCGGTTATAATATGCTGTAACAAATTACTTTTCCGTCCGGAGGTGCGCTATGAAGAAACCGGAACAGTTTTTGAAAATTCATTTGCCTGAAAACCTGATACGCGACTTGGATTACTATGGGCAAAAGGAAAATAAAAACAGAAATCAAATCATAAAAGAAGCAATGCAGCTGTTTATTTGTGAAAAGAATAAATTATTGATGTATGAAAAAATGAAGAATGGGTACGAAGAGATGGGTAATATCAACTTGGCTTTGGCAGAAATCGGACTATGCATTGAATATTCACTGCTGCAAAACTACGAAGATGAGATGCCAGAATGGAAAGAGGTGCCATGGTAAAAAGAGGAGAAATTTATTACGCTGATTTAAGCCCGGCGGTCGGATCCGAGCAAGGTGGGATTCGGCCGGTATTAATCGTTCAGAATAATATAGGCAACCGGTACAGTCCCACGGTTATTGTGGCAGCGATCACCACACAAATTAACAAAGCAAAGCTACCGACACACATTGAAGTAAAAGCGCCAGACTATGGACTTGCGAAAGACTCGGTTATTTTGTTGGAACAGATCAGAACCATTGACAAAAAAAGACTGCAGCAGCGACTGGGTCGAATGGATGAAGACGCCATGACGGACGTGAATCAGGCGCTCATGATTAGTGTAGGGTTGATGGATTTTTAATACATATTTTCGATGCATCTACATAGGTTGAAGCAAGGCTCAAAAGCAGGCAGGAGTGTAGTCACTCATACATTTCCTGCCTGCTTTCGAGCCTATTGCTAAGGAAAGGACTTAATATCAATGAAAAAATGGACATTTGACAGAATACTCCTCCTGCTAATTGCACTATCTGTTTTATCCAGCGCCATCCTTGTCATACAACGGATCAATATTGAATCAAATCATAAACAGGTTGAGTTTTTCATAGACTATTATGAAACGAAAGAACTGGCGGAACAGTCGGATCAAAGCCTGGAATGGTGGCTGCAAAAATTTAAAGCACTGGGTGTTACCCATGTAGTGTTGGAAGAAGAAAGCCTTGGATTGTTTCGCCAGGAGCTGAAACCATTAAGCGTGGACATTGGACGTGATATTCTTCGTGAATGGAATTGGCAACAGTTTGTACCCAAAGCATTAATCCGCTATCATGCAGAAACTGGGATAAACGACTATGATGTCGTCGTAATGACAGAAGAAAGGACATTGTACAAGCAAATCTCAGACGGTCTAACGAGTCGATATGATGAAGATCGCTTTTCGATTCTCCGGGATAATGAAGAGTATGTTATCGTTATTCATGGGTCAGTGAATGATGCCGTTTTTAATGAGCCACAGCAACTAGAAGACACTGATGGTCGAAGCTATATGTGGGAACAACGAGTGCACTCTTCTCAATTGAATAGGCTGAGCCTGGGCTTTAATCCGGAAAAAATTAATACAATTAAAGAAGCTGGGCTTGAAGTGATGCCAAGACCTCACGGTTATAAAGACTGGACTGGCGAAAAATATATTAATGCTTTAATTAAGGATCTGGATTTTTATGAAATTAATCCGACAGCAATTTTTTATTCTGGAAAGCAGATGCCCGGCTATGTAGATAAATCAATTTATAAGCTTGAAGACTATTTGCTCCAAAATAATATCAGGTTGGCAATGATCGAAACTTCTTTTCAGCGCGAGCATTTGGAACTAGATGGTTTTGATGAAATGGCAGACAGGATGAAATCAAATGCAGTTCGAGTGTTTAATGTCTGGCCGTTTATTCAACAACGATATCAATTTTATAACTATGAAGGAGCAGAGGAAATTGAGAATACTCTTTACAGGGCTGTTACAGAACGAAATATTCGACTAATTTACTTTAAACCTTTCATGGAAAATCCAAATATCTACATTACTGATGCAGACGAATATGAAAGGATTTTTCAGCGATTTGAAGATAGAATATCCCGACATGGTATGGTTTTTGGCGATGCTTCAACATTTCCTGAACATCAGCCTGATTCTATTTGGATGATGCTGATGTTCATCGGAACGGTGGCTGGCGGGATATTGTTGATGAAAAAACTTTTTCCGCTTCCAGAGTTTATTTGGATTGGCCTACTAGTGATAAGCGCGATGACATTATCCGGCATATGGCTCCTGCGTCCAGCCTGGGGAGAAAAAATGCTGGCATTGACAGCGGCAGTAATTTTTCCATCTCTTGGCATGCAAGTTTTTTGCGAAGCAACGAGAAAATACTTTTTGAAATCGCAACCCCTTAAATTTTCCCAATCTTTTTTTGCCGGTTTAAACATATTGGTGAAAGTGACATTGATTTCTTCCATCGGTGCTATAATAGTGGCAGCGGCATTGTCCGATGTCCGATATCTCCTGGAGACGGACATCTTTCGAGGCGTTAAGATGGGTCAATTAATCCCCGTCGCTATTTTCGGCCTGCAGTTTATGTTTTATTTTGGTTACAAACGTCGGGACCAGGACATTGCCAATCCGGGCATCAGGCTTCGTGAAGTACGCCACTTAATGATGGAAAATATTAAAATCATTTACGTTGCAGTGCTTGGCTTTGTCATGATTGCCGGATACGTATATCTGGCCAGAACAGGTCATGAAGGTAATTTGCAGCCAATGGAAATAGAAATGATTATCCGCAACATCCTGGAAGAAAAGCTTTTGGTAAGGCCACGAACGAAAGAATTTACCGTTGCATTTCCGGCTTTGATGATTGGTGGGTATATTGCCTCCCTTCGAATTAAATCCCTGTTATTTTTGACGGGAATGGCGACGGTAATTGGTCAGACTTCCATTGTCAACACTTTTAGCCATTTAAGGACACCAGTATACGTTTCCGTCATCAGAACCCTCTATTCGCTGCTGGCATCCATACCTTTTTTTCTGATCTACCTAGCGGCACTTAGCTTCTTAGTCTACGCTTTTTGTCGCTGGATTCAACCTTTATGGAGTGAGCTGGACCTGACAGGGCAAAAGTCATGAGAAAGGGAAAAAATATGAAACGGATTTTTATGTTTGGCTATTATGGATTTAACAATATTGGAGATGAGGCCATTCTGGAAGCCATCGTTGAACAGTTTCGACGAATCCTTCCAGGAGTCCATCTTTCTGCTCTTAGTTATGCAGCCGCCGAAACTGAAAAACGATATCAGATTCATGCAGTCAGCAGAAATCGCTTTTTTCAGGTGTTCCAATCCATTTGCAAATCGGACTTGGTGATGAGCGGTGGCGGTTCCATTCTTCAGGATGTAACCAGCAGTCGTTCGATGCTGTACTATCTGGGAATCATCACGCTGGCAAAACTGGCCGGCAAGAAAGTTGCCTTCTATGGGAATGGATTTGGGCCGGTAAGTCGCCCCTTTAATAAGGCTTTGGCCAGACTCATTATTAATCGAGTGGATCTCATAACAGTGCGGGACGAAGAATCCAAGAAAGTGATGGAATCTCTTGGGGTCCACAGAAACATCGTTGTTACGGCAGATGCTGCCTTTACCCTTTCTGTCCTTTCGGAAAAAAGTGCTGTGACGGCTGAAAAGCCTACCGTCGGTATTTCCCTTAGAAATTGGAAAGGAAAGGAAAACTATACGGCCGCGGTGGCGGCTTGTGCCGATGAATTGGTTCAACGTGGCTATCGGGTAGTTTTTATACCAATGCAGCATCCCTCCGACTTAATCATATCGAATGAAGTGGTTTCGATCATGAAGATGCCGGCGGAAGTACTACAGGGAAAAAAGGAACCTAAAGAGATGATTGCTGAAATTGGCAAACTGGATTTTCTGATTGGCATGCGGCTGCATTCCCTCATTTTTGCGGCCATTGCAGAAGTGCCAATGGTAGGTTTGTCCTACGAATCCAAAATCACCAGCTTTTTAAAATTGGTTCACCAGCCCTGCGCCGGTGAGGTTGAAACGATGACGGAAGCGCAGATCAAAGAGAGTGTGAACCAATTGATCCGAGACAAAAAGGAATATCAAAACAGACTACAAGAGGCAAAAACGGAATTAAATCAAAAAGCACACCGCAATGCAACGATGATAAAGGAATTTATGTATAGAGGAGAAGGGATTTCATGAAACCTGTTGAAATAATGGGAGTGCCTATAACGCCGATCACCCGGCATCAGATTCCTGAGATTATAGCGGATTATTTGGAAGAAACTCAATGCCGCAGCATTATGACACCAAATCCGGAAATGGTGATGGCGGCCCAGAAGCATGATGGGCTGATGGATGCGTTGAAATCTTCGGACTTGGTTCTGCCCGATGGGATTGGCCTGATTATCGCTTCCAAAATCAAAAAGATGGGGCTAAAGGAACGCGTTACTGGCATCGACACCATGGACCAAATTTTATACTATTGTCATCAAACTGAAAAGCGGGTCTTTCTATTAGGCAGCAAGCCCGGAGTGGCGGAACAGGCAGCAACAAACATAAAAGAAAAGTACTCAGGCATACAGATTGCCGGGATACATCACGGGTACTTTGATAACGACGATTCTGCACATATGATTCAAATGATCAACCAGTCTCATGCAGATGTATTGTTTGCAGGTCTTGGCTTTCCAAGACAGGAAATTTGGATCCAGCAACAGCGGGGAGAATTGAAATGTAAAATAGCCATGGGAATTGGCGGCAGCCTGGATGTTTATGCCGGCGTTGCCAAAAGAGCGCCTCTGGCTTTTCAAAAAGTAGGACTTG
The DNA here is from genome assembly GCA_007134225.1 of Tindallia sp. Taxonomy (GTDB): domain Bacteria; phylum Bacillota; class Clostridia; order Peptostreptococcales; family Tindalliaceae; genus Tindallia. Next base: position 13,108 of record SLLE01000052.1, on the reverse strand, counting down.
AGTGGTTCTATCGGTTGATGAAGGAACCGTGGCGAATAAAAAGAATGACCGTATTACCTCAGTTTTTATGGAAAATTATATGGAAATGATTGGATAGAAAGGCAGGGATCTGGATGAAAAAAAGCTCTATTATTCTGGAATACGCAGTAATAACGCTGGGCAGTGCGATGATGGCATTCGCCTTGCATTTTTTTTTGGAACCCAATACCATTGCGCCGGGGGGCGTGACAGGTTTGGCGGTGGTTATTCAAAAATTGATGGGAATACCCATGGACATAACCAACCTCGTTATTAATATACCCCTCTTTATTGCCGGGATTATGATTCTCGGAAAAGCCTTTGGTGCCAAAACCGCTTATGCAACATTGATGCTTTCATTGTTTCTTCGATTATTCATTATCTTTTTTGGTGCCCATTACACCATCACCACTGACATATTGTTGGCAGCAATCTATGGTGGCGTAACCTTGGGGGTTGGCATTGGCCTTGTGTTTAAAATGGGTGGGACCACAGGTGGCACGGATTTGGCGGGGGCCATGATTAACCACTACCTTCCCTCCCTTAGCATTGCAAAACTGATGATGATTCTGGACCTTTTCATTGTTGCCTTTGCCGGTATTGTGGAAAGAAAAGTGGAAACAGCCCTCTACTCTGTGATTGCTCTCTATATTGTGGTAAAATTGGCCGATTTTATTGTGGAAGATCTTAGCTATTCCAAGGCTTTTTATATCATCTCCAGCAAACCGGACAGGATCGGCAAAAGAATCATTGATGAATTAGGCAGAGGCGTTACGGCTATTGATGCGAAAGGAATGTATACGGGAGAAACAAAAGACATGTTGCTATGCGTGGTCAGCAGGGCGCAGGTTGTCAAACTGAAAAAACTCGTGTATGATGAGGACCCCTACGCATTTATTATGGTATCCACCATCCACGAAGTACTGGGAGAAGGATTTAAGGAAGTGAATTCGGTATAAGAAGTCGAAAGACCTATTTTCCGAAATAGTTTCAATTTGTAAAAGAACTGTAACCCGTCCAACATCTTTCTTTACTATAATAGAGTAGATTAAAGTCTTTTGCAGTTAATACAAATACGGAGGGATCCTATGAATTCCTGGAAAAAAATATCGTTAACCATTGTTTTATCTGGAACCATGATCATCAGCACCATGGCTCAATCTGTGTTTGCGGGCAATTATCTTTATGAAGATCGTCAGAGAACAACTATTGGCAGCGGCGTGACCCACGAACGAGTCCTTCGCTTTGGACAAAGCGGTTGGCTGCATATGAATGTGGTTGTCGTTGACCTGGAAGATGAAAGAACGGAAATAGATCTTCTACAAAGTTCGCAAGGCGTTTCTCACAAAGAAACACTGGGGCAGATGCTAACGCAAAAGAATAACCCCATTGCAGCCATCAACACAGACTTTTTCTATGTGACGAACCCGGATTCGCCTCTTGGCGTCATGGTGCGTGATGGAAAAATGGTCAGCAGCCCCGTGACGGTGAAGCCTTTTTCAGCCTTAGCCATTACAAAAGATCAACAGGCAATCATTGATGCCTGGCAAAATCACATGTATGTATCGTCTCAAAACGGAGAGATTTTTAGCATAAAATCCTTTAACAAGATTACCTGGAACTATCACCAGACAACGATCCTTGATCGCAACTGGGGAGAAAAAACCCCCGGTGCCACAAATGAATATCCTGATTTGGTTGAAGTGGTGGTAGTGGATGATGAAGTGCGGGAAGTGCGCCGTGGACTTCCGCCGGTAAACATTCCGGAGAATGGTTATGTGCTGCTGGCTTCCGGTCAGGACGGCCGGCGTTTGCATGAAGTAATCAGGCAGGGAGAAAAATTGATATTCCATCCTCACACCGTACCCAGCATGGACAATATCAAGCTGGCTGTCGGCGGGGGAACCCCTCTGGTTCGAAACGGACAAATTGCATCCTTTACCGAACCGGTGACGGGAAATCATCCCCGTACCGCTGTTGGTATTGACAGCAGTGGAAAAAAGCTGATTCTGGTCACAGTGGACGGACGACACGCTTCTTATCAGGGTGTCAACGGTGAAGTGTTGGCCAGACTGATGATAGAAGCCGGAAGCCATCATGCACTGCTGATGGATGGTGGAGGTTCTACCACTATGATGACACGAAACCCGGGAGATCAAGCTGCCGAATTGGCCAATGTTCCATCAGATGGCGGACAGCGCAGGATCATAAACGCCCTTGCAGTTTCTTCCAGCCGAAACGGATACGAAGAAATTGGTGGGATTGTTTTAGAAGCGGACCGAGAAATGGCATTTAAAAATCATGGCGTCAATCTTAAGGTGAAAGGTTACGATGAAGCTTATCGTGCGTTAGAGGTAAACTTGAGCCAGGTAGGCTTCAATGTAGTGGAAGGCAGCGGAAGAGTTGAAAATGGAAGGCTGATTCCGGAAGCATCCGGAAGGATCAAGCTGGAAGCCAGCTACCAGGGAAAAAGCGACACAATGGAATTCGAAATTCTCGAAGAAGTCGCTGCCATTCAAGTTGAAGCACCAACCTATCATATTGGAATAAATGATGAAATCAGGCTGACGGTGGAAGGAATTGATCCGGAAGGATACCGGGCTCCTCTGACATTTAATCAGGTTAACTGGCAGGATAGTAATAACCTGGGAAGCTTGTCTGATGGTGTATATCGAAGTGGTCCACAGGAAGGCGTTACGGTTCTGCGTGCCAGCTATAACGGGCATTCTGCCGCGATTCCCATGGCAGTGGGTTCGCAGCGGACAGCTTTACCTGCATTTCGGCATTTTATCCCGAAATTCCTGGGCTATCCGGAAGTGGTAACTGGTAATGTACGCGTTTCTGATGAGGGAAAGGTGAACAATCACTCTGTCCGCCTTGACTTTGATCTAACAGGATCCATTGAAACAACAGCAGCCTACGTCACCTTTGAAAATGATTACTCCCTACCTGCCGGCACCAGCGAAATTGGTGTTTGGGTGCATGCATATGAAACAGCACCTCACTGGATCCGGGCGCAGGTAAAGGATGGAAACGGAAATAATCACATCGTTGACTTGAAACAGGGCATCGATTGGACTGGCTGGAAATTCCTTAGCGGAAATCTGTCGCGTAACCTGAAGGCACCACTTACCCTGCAACGATTATATGTCGTTGAACCGGAGCCGTTCTTTAAAACATCCGGCACCTTGCTGTTTGACGGCATGGAAGCCATCGCGCCACTACAACTGCCAAACCTTACGGCTGAAGAGGCAGGAGGTCAGTTGCAGGATAGGAGAAACAGAACACCGGAACCTATTGAGTCAGCGTTTTCAATTCATTCAGACATGAGCCTGAGTAAATCAGGAAACACCCTTATGGAAAAAAACCAGAGTCATACGGCCCTTCGAGAGGGAGATACTCTGTTTTTACGATTAAACAGCCAGAATAATGGGATCCGTCAAACCAATTATCAACAATGGCCATGGTTAAAAAATCAATTAAGCAGCAATACAGCAAACAACGTGGTGTTGCTGATCAACCACCCTGTTTGGGGACCTCAAGGCTTTACTGATGAGTTGGAGGCAGAGCTCTTCAACAGTGAACTAAGCAAACTGGTGGCAGCTGGTAAAAATGCATTTGTCTTCTATGGCAACGGAACTACCGGAACAGAAATGAGAGATGGTGTCCGATATATTGGCATGGGAAGAAATGCCGATAGAAAGATGAACCTCTATCAATCCGCAGGAGCAATCTATTATAAAGCTACCGACGACCCTTATCGCGATACCCCACCCACACAGGTGGAAGAGGAAGAATCTCCACAGGCAAGGGAAGGATCCGTAGTCTTTAGGGTAGGGCAAAATTATTATGTTGCTGGAGAAGAGAAAGTAGAACTGGATGCAGCCCCTTACTTAAAAGATGATCGATTGATGGTGCCGGTTTCTCATGTTTCCAGAGCCCTTGGAGTGCCAAGGGAAAATGTCCGTTGGGATGGGGAGCGATCCATGGCAGTCATAGAAACACCGGAAGGCATTACGATGCGAATGGAAATTGGGAGTTCTAAGCTATTGGTAAACGAAGACTCTTTGGAGATGGGAACGGAAGCCGAAATCAGGAATGACAGAACCTTCATTCCGATCTCTCGCTTTGCAAGAGCCATGAATGTTGAGTATGTCTGGGATCCAGAGCGTCAAACTGTCACGTTTTAAAGAATGATGAAAGCATCTGTTGAATATAACAGGTGCTTTTTTCTTATCCTTTTTCAATGAATGATTCGAAGAAAAAATGGTATAAACACAGATAGAGAGTCAGTTAATGATAATGGCATCACCCAAAGGGGGATTTGGATCATGGAGAAATACAAATTAGACTGGCAGCAATTGAACAGCTTCTGTTCAACAGACAGCTTCAGCTTCAACACAACTAAAGAGCTGAAACCTTTAAAAGGAATCATCGGCCAGGATCGGGCTGCAAAGTCACTGGAATTTGGCCTGAAAATGAACAAACGCGGCTATAACATTTATATTTCAGGTTTGAGCGGTACCGGAAGAAGCAGTTATTCGGAATCCATTGCCCGCTCCTACGCAGAGAGCATGCCAGCACCACAAGACTGGGTGTATGTATACAACTTTAAGCATCCGGATAAACCTAAAGCACTGGGAATGGAAGCAGGAGTGGGACGTCAATTTAAAAAAGACATCGAATCCATGATTGAACAAATACGCAGAGAAATTATAACGGCTTTTCGAAGCACTGATTATGAAACGAAAAAAACAGAATTGGTGAAAGAATACCAGCAAAAAAACCAGGAAATGCTGAAAAAACTCAACGAAGTGGCTGCCGAATATGGATTCATGTTTAAAGAAACAGAACATGGATTGGCGACGATTCCCATTGTCGATGACAGACCCATGAACCAGGAGGAATACGAAAGCCTGTCGGCGGAAAAAATGGATGAAATTCGGGAAAAATCTAACGAACTGAGCCTGAAAACGTTTGAAATGTTTAATGAAATCAAAGACTTGGAGGAAAAATTAAGGCGAAAAATGAAGAAACTGGACGAACAGACGGGCTATGATGTGATCAATTACTATATCAAAAAGCTGCTGAATCGTTATAACCACCGAAAGGAAATCAGAGAGTATATCAATGAGATGGAGCGGGATATTGTTGAAAATATCCAACGTTTTCGAAAGAAGGAAGATGTTTCTCAAGATAAAGGAGCAGCTTTTTTCATGAAAAAAGTCAGCGACGACTTTCAGACAAGGTATCGGGTCAATCTGTTTGTCGATCATAGTGAAACGGAGCATGCTCCTATTATCAACGAGAGCCACCCCACCTTTTATAACCTAATGGGAGCCATCGAGTATAAAAATGAAATGGGAGCCCTGAAAACAGACTTCACTCAAATAAAAGCTGGATCCTTGCATATGGCCAATGGCGGCTTTTTAGTGTTGCATACCAGAGAAATCCTCTTACAGCCCTATGCTTGGGATACGCTGAAACGAGCCCTTAAAACCGGTGTAATTAACATCGAGAATTTGTCTCAGCAGATGGGTTTGATGGTTACGTCCATGCTGAAACCGGAACCGATACCACTGAACATCAAAGTGTTATTAATTGGTGATGCCTATACCTACAGCCTGCTTTATGCATTGGATGAAGATTTTAAAAAGTTATTTAAAATTATGGCTGAATTTGATACGGAAATGAGTAAAGATCAGCAAAACATGGAAAAAATGGCTGCTTTTATTGCAACCCATTGTGAAGAAGTAGGTCTCAAGGATTTTGACCGTTCAGCAGTATGCAGAGTCATCCAATACAGTTCCCGGTTGGCAGATCATCAGGAAAAACTGACATCTCGTTTCAGTCATGTGGTAGAAGTGCTTTACGAAGCCGATCAATGGGCATCGGAGGACGAAGCAGAACTGGTCACCCTGGAACATGTGGAAAAAGCCATTGAAGAAAGAATATTCCGGAACAATAAATACGAAGAAAAACTAAATGAGTTATTCGAAGATGGAACACTTTTAATGGATGTGACAGGAGAAAAGATAGGACAAATTAACGGGCTGGTTGTAATGGGTTCCGGACAACACTCTTTTGGGAAACCGACACGGATCACCGTAACAACCTATCGGGGAAAACCAGGTATTATCAACATTGAAAGAGAAGTTGCCAAAAGCGGTCCCATCCATTCAAAAGGCGTTTATGTATTGAGCGGCTACCTCGGTAAAAAATATGCCCAGGACCATCCGATTTCTCTTTCCGTCAGTATCAGTTTTGAACAGAGCTACTCCATGATTGACGGAGACAGTGCCTCCAGCACAGAACTTTATGGCATTCTTTCCAGCATAGCCAATGTACCCATCAAACAGTCTATTGCGATTACCGGTTCAGTCAATCAAAATGGAGAGATACAACCCATAGGCGGTGTGAATGAGAAAATCGAAGGATTTTTTGATGTATGCAAAATCATGGGATTTACTGGTGATCAGGGTGTCATCATACCAAAGCAAAATATGAAAAACCTGATGCTGAAAGACGAAGTGGTGGAAGCGGTAAAAGATGGACAATTTAATATCTACGCCATCGGGCATGCGGAGGAAGGCATCGAAATCCTCACTGGAATCCCGGCAGGCGTTGCGGATGAAGGAGGCAATTATCCGGAAGGAACCATCAACGCCATGGTAAACCATAAACTCCAAAGCATCCACGAAGAAGAGAAAAACAAATACAAAAATGCAAAAGAATAATTAAAGACAGGCTCCTGATCACGGGAGCCTGTCTTTTAGCATTGAATCAGTTCTGACTCCGTTACAATCCAGTCTACGGCAATATCGTGGGATTCCCGCGGCACCTGTGGCATCAGCTGAAAATCGTAAACCAGAGATAGTAAAACAGCATCATCTCGTACCTGTGGCAAAAACCGGTCATAATAACCGGCTCCAAACCCAACGCGATATCCGTCCCGATCAAAGGCAACTCCGGGCACGATGATCAAATCCAGTTTTTTAGGATCCGATGGCCTTAATGCTTCTTTTTTGGGCTCCAGCAAACCGAAATTCGCCACCTGAAGATCCTGTTCCGGATCTTTCAACTCGGAGACAGTTAAGCGATAATTCTTTGGATTGGTAACAGGAATATAAACATGCCTTCCCTGCTGAAGAAAGCTTCGAATTAAGGAATCTGTTTTCACTTCATTTCTGAAGTCAAGATAAATCATCATATGCATAGCATCTTTCCAAACGCTCATTTCAATCAGTCGTTGCTGAATCGAGTGACTTTTTTGCTGCACGGATTCCTTGCTTAGAGATTCTCTCTTTTCTGTCATTGTTTTTCGAATATCTTTTTTCACGAAATTCGCCCTTTCTGTTTGAATATTATTACAATTTGACAACTCTTTTCATTCATTTTAACAGACTTCTTGCAATTATGCTCGTGTTAAGGTTATAATAAACATTGAAATAAGATAACTTCAGGAGTTGTTATTCGTTGATCGAGTTCAAAAATACAAGCAAAGTATATGAAAATGGCGTTCACGCCTTAAAAAATATTAATTTAAAAATTGAAAAGGGAGAGTTCTTATTTTTGGTTGGTCCCAGCGGTGCTGGAAAATCAACCTTTATTAAGTTGCTCCTGAGAGAAGAGCAGGCAACCGCTGGGAAAATACTGGTAGACGGCGAGGATATTACGAAACTTTCTCAGAGACAGATACCATACCTGCGACGCAAGATCAGCGTCGTGTTCCAAGATTTCAGGCTCTTAGAGGATAAAACACTGTATGAAAATGTGGCCTTTGCCATGCAGGTAATAGGTGCATCGCCAAAAGAAATTCGCAGGCAGGTGCCGATGATGCTGGGGATGGTGGGTCTGAGCGATCGTGCCAGTCAATATCCGCACCAGCTGTCTGGTGGGGAAAAACAAAGAGTCTCCATCGCCAGAGCTATTGTGAACCGACCCATTGTCCTCATTGCCGATGAACCCACAGGGAATCTGGATCCGGATACGGCTTGGGAAGTCATGAAAGTGCTACGGTACATAAGTAGACGTGGAACCACGATTTTAATGGCAACCCATGCAAAAGATATCGTAGATGTGATGCAGCAGCGGGTTGTGGCCATCGAAAAAGGAAATATTGTGCGGGATGTGCAGAGGGGGATTTATGGTTATGAAGCTTAGATCCCTTCAGTACATAGTGCAACAGAGCTTTAAAGGCATTTGGCGGAACAAAGGGATGAGCGTTGCATCCATCAGCTCCGTGGCGGCATCCCTCACTATATTGGGTTTGATGATGGTACTTGTTTTGAACATGGGCCATCTGGCAAGCCTGGCACAGACACAATTCGACAGCGTGCAGGTCTACCTGGAAGAGGATATGGACTCACAGAAAATTGACGACCTGGGAACAGAAATTAGACAAATCAATGGAGTAGCATATATCCATTATGAATCGAAAGAAATGGCCTTAACCAACATGAAAGAAAGATGGGGTGAGCAGGGGTACTTGCTGGATACACTGGAAGATAATCCGCTGCCTAACTCCTTCATCGTTCATGTTGAGCATATTCGGTACTCTGATGACGTGGTGGATGTAATCGCCGGGCTAAGCGGTGTGGACGAAATCAGATATTATCGGGATATTATTGACAACCTGATTCGAATCGCCGGGCTGGTTCGATCCATCGGTCTAATTGTCATTGCCGTGCTAATCCTGATTGCAACGTTTATTATCTCGAACACCATTAAGCTTACGATTAATGCTCGAAAAAGAGAAATTCGTATTATGAAAGACGTTGGAGCTACCAACTGGTTTATACGCTGGCCATTTTTTCTGGAAGGAACCATTTTGGGCCTCGTAGGTGCAATGATCGCTTTGACGATTATCTATTTTGGTTATCAGACCATTTTTGATATGGTCACAACCCGGTTCTTTGTTATTTTCAGTGCCTACTTACTCTCTGTGGAAGAAATGATGCAACGGACCCTGGTTATGTTCGCAGTTCTGGGAGCCGGAGTGGGAGCTTTGGGAAGTATAATTTCCCTGAGAAAGCACTTGGAAATATAAGCGCAGTGATTCTTGGAAGGGGGAAGTCTATTGCGAGGAATGCATAAAATACTGGTGACCATACTGGTGTTAATTGCCATTGGGTTCAGCTCAGTTACATTTGGTAGTGAAATTGAACAGGTCAATCAACAGCTTCAGGAACTGCAAAACCAGCGCCAGGGAATAGATGCGGCTATTCGTGATAATTCCAGGGAGCAGAAAAGCGTTCAGGAACAGCTGAACTATCTTAGCGGTGAGATCCAGAAAGCAGAGCAGGAGCTTAACTCGCTAAACAATAAGATTACCGATACGGAAAACCGAATAGCAGACACACAACAGGCGCTGGAAGAAGCTATTTTATCCATTGAAGAAAAGCAGGACTTACTGGCAAAACGGCTGAATGCCATGTACCGAAATGGAAATGTGGCCTACGCAGAAGTGCTGTTTAATTCAAAGGATTTCTCCGAGTTGCTCAGTAACATGGATATGGTGAAGCTGATTGTGGAGAGTGATGTTGAACTGCTTCAGTTTATGGAAGAACAGCGAATTGTTATTGAAGATAAAAAAGCAGAACTGGAAGTCAATCGTCGTTACCTGGCAGAGCTTAAGCATACCGTTGAAAACCAGCGTGAGTTTCTGGTGGTAACCCGTGGTGAACAGCAGAGGTTGAAGGCGGAGCTTGAAGCCGAAAAACAGGCCATGGAAGCCCAACTGAATCAGCTGGAAAAGGAAGCAAAAAACCTGGAACAGGTACTGGTGAACCTGCAATCCGACAGAGTCTATGAAGGCGGAGAAATACGCTGGCCGGTTCCCGGGCATAGCCGTATTTCATCTCCCTATGGGAACCGAATTCATCCCATCCTTGGAACGAGACGCTTTCACTCAGGAATTGATATCCCGGCACCTACCGGCACCAACATCATCGCTGCAGGATCAGGAACCGTTGCTTTTGCCGGTAACCGCGGCGGCTATGGCCGGACGGTTTTTGTTGATCATGGCGGCGGAATCATTACCCTATATGCCCACTGCAATACCCTGTTGGTATCGGAAGGACAGCGAGTGGATGCCGGACAAACCATCGCTAAAGTCGGCAGCACCGGAATGTCCACTGGCCCACACCTTCATTTCGAAGTCCGTAAAAACGGGAAATACGTGGATCCGATGCCCTGGCTTAGATAGAACGAGCTCAAACCTAAAACCCCTCTTGCAGGGGTTTTTTCTTGTGCAAGTAACTCTTATATGGTAGCCAGTGAAGAAAATATAAGGTACAATAATCAGAGGCAAGGAATTAAAACCCAAAGGAGTTTTTTTATGATAAGCAAAAAGAAAGCATTTGCGGGAGCAATCCTGCTGATTCTGATGACCGCTTTCATTACTTTTAGTGTCAGTAATCTGGTGGCTTTGAGCGTCGGTGACAAGACCATTATCAGTCGGGATATGTACCAGCGCATGAACGAAGAGAACGACAATATGGGAAAATTAATCCAGTTAAAACACTTTTTGCTGGAGGAATATTATCTGGAACTGCAAGAAGAAGCCCTTATTGACGGCGCCATCCATGGCATGTTTGACGCAGTGGAAGATCCATACACAACCTATCTGGATGCCAAGGATATGTCCGACATAATGATGAGTACCCAGGGCATTTATGGAGGCATTGGCATCATCGTTACTGCTGATGAGGATGGATATGTTTCTGTTGTATCACCCATCGAGGATACCCCTGGAGAAAGGGCTGGGCTGAATACCGGAGACAGAATCCTTCGCGTGGATGATGAGAGTGTCTCAGGCAACCGGTTGGACGATGCTGTCTCTCTTATGCGGGGAGATGCAGATACGAAAGTGAAACTGGAAGTGATGAAACGCAACCAGTCAGAACCTGTTGATATATCTATCACGCGCGAAGTTATCCGCATTCAGTCTGTTCGTTCGGAAGTGATGGAAGATCAAATTGGCTATGTACGCGTTACAAACTTTGACGAACAAACCGCTGGCGACTTTCAGACACATATGAATGACCTGACAAATCAGGGCATCTCCAAGATCGTATTGGATCTTCGGAACAACCCCGGAGGATTATTAACCTCCGCCATCAAAATTTCCGATATGCTGCTGGGAGAAGAACTAATTGTCTACACAGAAGACCGGCATGGCAACCGGAAGGAAGAATACTCCGATGCAGGGCGCTATGACGTTGAACTGGTGGTTTTAATCAACGAAGGATCTGCCAGTGCGTCTGAAATACTGGCAGGAGCACTTCAGGATCACGGAAAAGCAACACTGGTGGGAGAACAGTCCTTTGGAAAAGGTCTGGTTCAGGAAATGCAGCAGCTGCCGGACGGGACGGGTTTTAAGTTCACGGTTTCGGAATATTTTACTCCCTCCGGACGCAATATCCATGAAAGAGGCATAGAACCGGATCACATTGTTGAAATACCGGACGAGATGTGGATGGAAGGCCATGACCTGGACTTTGATGAAGATCCCCAATTGCTGCGAGCCGTCGAATTACTGCAATAAAAATGAAGGTGATGATTGAATGAAACCATTTAAGGTAATGGCAGACTTTCAGCCAATGGGTGATCAGCCACAGGCTATAAAAAACCTAAGCAACGGTATTCGGGAAGGCTTACAGCATCAAACGCTGTTGGGCGTCACCGGCTCGGGAAAAACATATACCATGGCAAAACTGGTGGAAGAAGTGCAAAAACCGACTTTAGTGATTGCCCATAACAAAACCCTGGCAGCTCAGCTCTGCAGTGAATTTAGAGAATTTTTTCCGGAGAACTCTGTTGAATACTTTGTTAGTTACTACGATTACTATCAGCCGGAAGCCTATGTGGCACACAGCGATTTATACATTGAAAAGGATGCTTCTATCAACGATGAAATTGATAAACTGCGCCATTCGGCGACGGCGGCTCTCCTCGAACGAAGAGATGTGCTGATTGTTGCCAGTGTGTCCTGCATTTACGGTTTAGGGGATCCGGATGATTACAAAGAACTAATGGTATCACTGCGAGTAGGGATGGAACGAAATCGTGACGAAGTGATGAAACAGCTCACGGATATTCAATATAACCGAAATGACATCAACTTTACCCGGGGCACCTTTCGGGTACGGGGTGATATACTGGAAATCTTTCCGGCCTCATCCTCAGAAAACGCACAGCGGATTGAATTTTTTGGTGACGAAATAGACCGGATCACAGAAATCAATACGCTGACAGGCGAAGTCATTGGCTCACGTCAGCACTTAGCTGTTTTTCCTGCTTCTCACTATGCCACTCGATGGGACAAGGTGGAAAAAGCTGTTGAGAATATTGAAGAAGAACTGGCAGAACGAATTGAGTACTTCAAGGGAAAGGATCAATTACTGGAAGCGCAACGAATTGAACAGCGAACCAAATATGACATAGAAATGCTAAGGGAAATGGGTTACTGCCAGGGAATTGAAAACTACTCCAGACATCTGACAGGAAGACCTGCCGGTAGTCGCCCTTTCACTTTGATTGATTATTTTCCGGAAGATTTTTTGCTGCTAATTGACGAGTCACATGTAACACTTCCGCAAATCAGAGGCATGCACGGCGGCGACCGATCTCGGAAAGAATCATTAGTGGAATACGGATTCAGACTTCCCTCGGCTTTTGACAATCGACCTTTGAATTTTCAGGAGTTTGAAAAATTGGTGAATCAGGCCGTGTATGTCAGCGCCACACCAGGCCCCTATGAAATGGAGCACAGTCAGAAAGTGATAGAACAACTTTTAAGACCCACCGGCCTGATCGATCCGGCGATCCATATTCGCTCGGTACAGGGGCAAATTGACGATCTGATCGGAGAGATCCATCTCTGTGCGGAGAAAAAACAACGTGTTTTGATTACCACCTTAACAAAAAAAATGGCAGAAGACCTGACCCGTTATTTGACGGAAGCCAGCATAAAAGTAAGATACCTGCACTCGGATATTGATACCATGGAAAGAATGGAAATTATCCGGGAGCTGCGCCTTGGTGTTTTTGATGTGTTAGTGGGAATCAACCTGCTAAGAGAAGGGCT
>SLLE01000167.1 GCA_007134225.1 Tindallia sp. | reverse complement strand
CTCTGCTTTCCCGAATCCATCCTTCTGCCTTAATTCCCAGTTTTTTTAACAATATAATGCAATCTTCCTTTTCTTTCTTATTCAAACCATCAAGTATTTCCTCTATTGTCATCGCATGTTCAGGAAAAATGCTCCCCATCATCTGTCTTCCGCTTTCTGTCATCAAAACGTACGTAACGCGCCGATCTTTTGGACAGGCCCTTCTTTCGATGTACTGTTTTTCTTCCAATTTATCAATGACATAAGTGATGCTGGAGCCAGAGATCAACACTTTTTTCCCTATTTTCTGGATTGGCTGTTCCCCCTTGTGATAAAGCAATTCCAAAACCGCAAATTCGGTCGGGTTCAATCCAGTTTTTCTGATATCTTTCGTTACCGCCTCCGCAATTGCTTTATGCGCTTTTGTGAGTACAACAAATAGCTTAAGGGCCAAGTCTCGGTCATTTAACTCTTGTTTGTTCATTGGAACACCCCTTGAATATGTCATCAATAAAAAACCAATTTAGATCAAATTAATTTATTTATAATTAATTTATTTCTAACTTAATATATATCTACCTTTTATTCTAAACTTTAAACAAATAATTTTCTGTCAACCATTATGTTTTTAATGGTTGACAATACATTCCTCCTCCATTATAATTTTTTCAGAACCCTTTAAAGGAGGCCTCATCCATGCATATCAGAATTTCTGTTTATGACTGTACCCGAATTGCATTGCTTACTGCCCTCATCGCCGTATCCAGCTATATCGTTATACCTCTGCCTTTCTCCCCTGTACCTGTCACCGGGCAAACGCTGGCCATTATGCTGTGCGCATTGCTTTTAACTCCAAAGCAAGCCACTTTTACTCTGATCACTTATTCATTTATAGGTTTATCCGGTGTCCCTGTTTTTGCTGGCGGCGCTGCAGGACCTGGCGTTGTTCTTGGTCCGACTGGCGGTTTTATCATTGGTTTTATCCCCATGGCCCTTTTTATTAGCTTTTTTAAAGGATCATCCCCCAATTTAATCCGATATTTTATTGTTTCCGCTCTGGGCAGCCTGATGGTTCTTAATCTAATTGGTGTCCCATGGTTAGCCTGGTCTGCAGGAATTAGCCTTTCCCAGGCTATCATGGTGGGCTTTTGGCCGTTTCTGCCTGGAGGCCTTTTCAAGCTGCTGATTGCTGTTATATTGGCATGGAAGCTGGTCCCACAGCTTCAACCGATCTTTTCGAATCGCTAACTCCCGAAACCCGCTATGACGGGGTTTTTCTTGACGTTGACAGGCTCTTGAATTATGATGATAAGAAAAAAGGAGGAACCTCTATGCAGAAAAAAGCATTATGGAGCGGCCGGTTTGCAGGTTCCACAGCAGAGAAAATGCAGCAATTCAGCCAGTCACTTGATACAGACTGGTCATTTTTCAGAGAAGACATAGCCGGAAGCCGGGCACATGGTGCCATGCTCTTTAAAATGGGTCTTTTATCAAAGGAAGAACAGGAAAAAATCGATCATGCACTTTGGGAAATTGAGCAGGAAATAGAAAAAGGTGAGTTCGAACCAGATATTGCTCTGGAAGATGTTCATATGAACATCGAATCCAGGCTCATCGAAAAATTAGGCCCTATGGGCGCTAAAATTCATACTGGAAGATCCAGAAACGATCAGGTGGCAACAGATTATCGTTTGTTTATGAAGAAAAGAATTCATGAGGTTTTACGCCAACAGAAATCATTGCTTGAATCCCTGCTGAAAAGAGCCGAAAGCGATATCGATATTATCTTGCCTGGATTTACGCACTTGCAGCATGCACAGCCAATTTCCCTCGGACATTTCTGGATGGCGTATTTCTGGAAGTATTCCCGGGATTTGACAAGAATGATGACCGCTTTTGATCAGACAGATCAAAATCCTTTGGGAGCGGGCGCACTTGCCGGAACCACACTGCCCATTGATCGTCATTGTACCGCTCAAGCCCTTGGCTTTTCCAGCGTTACAGAGAATAGTCTTGACACGGTATCCGACCGGGATTATCTGTTGGAATTTCTTTTTGCTTCCTCCACCTTTATGCTTCATGTCAGCCGATTATGTGAAGATCTTATCCTATGGAATACTCAGGAATTTGACTTCATTGAACTGCCAGATGGGTATTGTACCGGTTCCAGCATGATGCCCAATAAGAAGAATCCGGATGCACTGGAGCTCATGCGCGGCAAAACCAGCGGAGTCGTTGCATCCATGCAGGACTTGATGATGAATTTAAAAGGATTACCGCTAACCTACAACCGAGATTTGCAGGAAGATAAACGCCCCGTCTTTCTCACGCTGAAAACGATGGGAGAAGTGCTTGGAATTTTACCTGACCTTCTGGGAGGGGTTCAAATGAAGCCTGATTCCATACAGCCACACCTTGAAAAAGGTTTTCTTCTGGCAACGGATGTTGCAGAATATCTTGTTTCAAAAGGAGTTCCTTTTCGGGAGACCCATCACATCGTTGGACAGGTTGTCCAGTATTGCCTGGCAGAAAAGAAGGACTTTCAGGATTTATCATTAGAGGAGTGGCGGCAGTTCAACGCTTCTGTCGAAAAAGATCTTCTTCCTTTGCTGAATGTTGAAGCGGCCGTTGACCGGAGAAAGAGTTTCGGTGGAACTGCAAGATCTGATGTGAAACGTCAGATTGAAGCAGGTTGGTCTGTCCTGGCTCGATTAACCTAAAAACTAAAATCCCCTCATCCATTAGAGATGAGGGGATTTTTTATGTCATTTTCTGTATCATTTTCTGGCTTGGCCATCACCATAGACCACATATTTTATACTGGTCAGTTCTTTAAGTCCCATCGGACCTCTCGCATGAAGCTTTTGGGTGCTGATGCCAATTTCTGCCCCATAGCCAAACTGTTCTCCGTCGGTAAACCGCGTCGAGGCGTTGACATACACTGCTGCTGCATCGATGCTTCTGAGAAATTTCCTTGCATTTCCGTAGTGTTCCGTAATAATTGCCTCAGAATGTCCTGTTCCATACTGACGGATATGCGTCAGAGCTTCATTAATATCTTCCACCACTTTTACCGCTAAGATAAGATCCAAAAATTCTGTTTTATAGTCGTCTTCCGTAGCTTTAACAGTACTTGGAAAAAGATTTTTTGTTCTTTCGTCTCCTCTTATTTCCACGCCTTTCTCCATCAAATCTCTAAGCAGCTCTGGAAACAGTTGGTCCGCCATTGATCGATGCACTAATAGGGTCTCAAGCGCATTGCAAACACCTGGACGCTGGGTTTTTGCATTCATGACAATTTGATGGGCTTTATCCAGGTCAGCCATTTCATCAACATAAATATGACAATTCCCTATTCCGGTTTCAATTACCGGAACTGTAGCATTTTTCACCACAGTTTGAATCAATCCTGCTCCGCCACGCGGAATAATCACATCCAGATACTCTGTCATTTGCATAAATTCATTTACTATTTCACGCCCAGGTTGCTCAATACTTTGAATGCTTCCTTTAGGACACCCGGCTCTTTCAGCAGCGGAAGCGATTAGTTCCGTTAGAATTCGATTGGAATGAATCGCATCCGATCCACCGCGCAGGATGACTGCATTTCCTGTTTTCAGGCAAAGACCCGCCGCATCCACCGTCACGTTTGGCCGGGCTTCATAAATCATTCCCACGACTCCCATAGGCACTCGCATTTTGCCTATTTCGATTCCTTGAGCACCAATCCACATTTCTTCAACTTTTCCAACCGGATCTTCCAGGTTGATCAGCTTTTTCAATCCCTCCGCCATGGCAAAAATTCGTTCTTCCGTCAGCATCAACCGATCCATCAGTGCATCGGACAAGCCCTTTTCTCGTCCACTCCTCATATCTTCCCGATTTGCGTCCATTATTCGATGCACACCTTGTTCCAGTGCATCGGACATCTGAAGAAGTGCATGGTTCTTTTCTTCTGAAGACAGCAAAGAAAGCGCAGCCGCAGCTTCTTTTGCGATTCCGCCTTTAATTGTCAGTTCTTCGTTCATCTTTATCGTCTCCTTTATAATAAGGTTAAATGGTCTCTGTTTATGATTTCCATATAATGACAATACCCTAAAATTCGCTCTATATCTCTGCTATGACACCCTTTTATTCGATTAATTTCTTCCGAATCATAATTGCTTATTCCTCTGGCAAATTCTCCGTTACTGCCGGTAATACTGATAACGCTTCCTTTTACAAAGGACCCTTCAACAGAAACGATACCACTGGGGAGCAGGCTTTTTCCCCGATTTTTCAAAGCATTTTCTGCCCCTGAATCCACCGCAAGAGCACCCTCTGTTTTTGAGGCAAATCCAATCCATCCTTTTCGGATTCCCATTCGATGTTCCTTAGGCAAAAACAGTGTGCCAATTTTCTTTCCTTCAACAATATCCACCAGTACTTCTTTACGGGATCCATTGGCCAGAATCATGGGGATGCCATTATTGGTAGCTACTTTTGCTGCTTCAATTTTGGTAACCATTCCACCACTTCCAAGGCTTGACCCTGGTTTTCCAGCCATGCTTTCCGTCTCTCCTGTAACACTTGTAACGGTCTCGATAAATTCTGCATTAGGGTTTTCCTGAGGGTTTTCCCGATAGAGTCCGTCAATGTCCGATAAAAGTATTAATAAATCTGCATCCACCAGAACGGCCGTAAGTGCTGCCAGGTTATCATTATCTCCAAATCGTATTTCATCAAAGGATGTCGTATCGTTTTCGTTGATGATCGGCACAACATCGTATTGATGTAATGCAGTCAGCGTATGACGGGCATTTAAATAACGTTCCCTGCTGTTGATATCGTCACGGGTTAACAATACTTGGGCCACAATCTGGTTATATTCACCAAAAAATTTTTCATACATATGCATCATGACACCCTGGCCAATGGCTGCTAAAGCCTGGCGCTGAGGAATCCCTGCTGGTTTCTTTTTCAATCCCATTTTCCCCATACCGCTGCCGATGGCACCGGAAGAAACCAGCGTTACTTCGTGACCCCTATTTTTAATGTCCGCAATTTGTCTGGCAATGTGGTCCATTTGATAAAAATTAATTTGTCCACTGGCATGCGTCAGTGTACTTGTGCCTACTTTAATCACAATTCTTTTTAATTTGAAGTCACGCCTTCCTTCCTCTATATTAACTCCTTGCATTACTTTCATTCCTTTCCAGCTATTTCAGTAAGCTGCGGAATCATTCGAAACACTTTTCGATATACTTCCGGAAACGCCAATTTGTTTAGATCCGATAAGAGAATCCATTGATAATCCTGCCATTCACTTCCTCTAACCTGTGCTTCAAATATCTTCATGTTCCATTCCTGGTGTGAAAAAACGTGTTTTGCCACACCCACTTTTTCAACATTATAACCTATTTCTTTTTCTTGCACCAGTTCCACTTCTCGATTCTTCGACGTTTCCACAGTTTCTGTGGGAAAAGCCCAAAGTCCTCCCAAAAGTCCTTTTGACGGATTTTTTCGCAATAGCACCGCATCCCTCTTCTCACTCCAAAGCACGTACACGTGTTGCTCCAGGACTGTCCTTTTTCCTTTTTTGATTCTGACTGGTATTTCGCTTTGTCTTCCTTTTCTTTTCGTCTGACAATGTCCTTCCACCGGGCATTGTAAACAATCCGGGATTCCCGGCATGCAGATAACTGCACCCAGCTCCATCATGCTTTCATTAAAATCTCCTGGTCTGTCACATGGAATCAAATGACTCAACTCTTTTCTAACCTGTTTCACAACAGACGGGTCCAGTATGTTTTCTTCGCGCTCATAAATTCGGCTGTACACTCGCATAACATTTCCATCTACAGATGGAAGCGATACATCATAAGCCATGCTCAACACCGCTGCTGCACTATATGCTCCTACACCCGGCAGCTTCAATGCTTCTTTTTCTGTTTCAGGAAATCTTCCACCATGTTTTTCCTGTATCATCAATGCTGCTTTTAACAAATTTCTTGCCCGGGAATAATACCCAAGTCCTTCCCATAGTTTCAACACTTCATCTTCTTCGGCCATCGCCAGGGACGACACATCCGGAAAGCGTTCCATAAATCGATTAAAGTAAGGGATCACCGTATCCACTTTTGTTTGTTGCAGCATGATTTCAGAAACCCATCTTTTATAGGGATCTTTCGTATTCCTCCAGGGCATTTTACGATTTCCATGATCAAACCATGCCAAGAGCAAATGAACCCATTTAAAATTGCTGTTTTGTGCTGTCAATCTTCCACCCCACCGTCTTCATTGTCATTTGAAAGTTCTTCATCACCCAGGATTCGTAACGTTTCTTCTCCGGGAAGTTCTTCGACTTCTCTAAGCCTTCTTTCAATCGCTCTGGATCGCACACCTGCTCTATCAATAACATTACTGGCTTCCTGTAGCTTTTTTCTGGTCTTGTCCAATATACCACCAAATTTCCCAAACTCAGACTTCACAGCACCAAGAAGGTCCCATACTTCACTGGATCTTTTTTGAATCGCTAATGTTCGAAAGCCCATCTGCAGACTGTTTAATAGTGCAGACAAAGTGGTCGGACCAGCAATAATCACTTTATAGTCGCGCTGTATTACCTCAAACATGCCAAGACGCAACACTTCCGCATATAACCCTTCAAAGGGCAAAAACATGATGGCAAAATCTGTTGTTGCCGGGGGTTCCAAGTATTTTTCTTTAATCTTTCTGGCATCCAGTTTGACTCGATTGGCTAGATTTTTTCTTCCGTTATCAATTGCTGTCGCATCTCCCGTCTCGTAGGCATCCAGCAATTGCTGGTAGGCTTCTGTTGGAAATTTAGCATCCAACGGCATCCACACCATTTGATCATTGCTGCTTCCTGGCAGCTTCACCGCAAATTCCACCCGGTCATTGCTATCGGATTTTGTCGCTACATTTTTTTCATATTGGTCCGGTGTCAATAACTGCTCCAACAAACTTTCTAATTGGAACTCCCCCAATACACCTCTTGTTTTAACGTTGCTCAGCACTTTTTTAAGATCTCCAACGCCGTTGGCCAGATTCTGCATTTCTCCCAGACCCTGATGGACTCGTTCCAGACGTTCGCTAACCTGTTTAAAAGATTCTCCCAATCGATTCTCCAAGGTTTTGTGCAGTTTTTCATCTACTGTTTCACGCATCTTTTCAAGCTTCTCGTTATTATCCTTCTGCAGGTCGCCAATCTTATTTTCCATCGTACTTCTCAGATTGTCTAATTTGTTTTCCGTCAGACCGATCATGTGATCATGACGCTTCGTCATCATTTCCGTCATTTTTTCAAGCTGTGAACCCGTCGATCTTTCAAATTGATGAAGAGAGTGCATCAATTCCATGCGGGCTTCTTTTTCATTTTGTGAGTACATCTGTCGATTCCGATCTGATTCTTCACGGAAAAAGGCTTGGAGGCGATCCAATTTTTCTTCGACATCCATTTTTTTAAGCTGATTCATTTTATTTAATAGCACGATCAGAAAAACCATTTGTATCAAAATAATGCCTGCTAGCAACAAGGATGTCATTTCCACCATAGCACCGCCTTTAAAGGAATATTGTCCTTAATTGTATCATGAAATGATTGCTTCATCCACTCTCACAACTTCAAAAGAGTTTCTGTACAATCTTTCAAACTTAATTCAATATTTTTTCTTGATTTGTCTCATAATGGGTAACCATACTAAAAAAGGAGGTGTTTGTCATGCGTGTTTACCCGATTCAGTTTAAAGACGAAAGTTTTAAACTTTATCACAACAGCGAAGAATGGGTGCTTCACAATGGAGAAAAAGTGGTTACCTGGTCAAATGAAGCAAGTATTTTATTTGATCTTTACGGAAAAGAAGGTGCCACAAAACTTTATGGTGAAATCGTCAGCATTACAGAGTTTGGAAAAGGAGATGTTGTTGAGGATGAAACTCTTCCTCAGGAAGTTCTAACACTGGCCGAAAAATTTTCCGACTAAAAAAAAAGCGCCGGTGTCCTATGGGCACCGGCAAATTCAGAAAGGGAGTGACTGTGAAAAAACAGTCTATAACGTATCTTCTCCCGGGCTCCAGTCAACCGGGCACAGCCCGCCGCTTTTTAGAGCCTGGAGAACTCTTAGCGTTTCGTCAACGCTGCGTCCTACGTTCAAGTCATGCACCACAGCGTATCGCATAATACCTTCCGGATCAATGATAAACAACCCTCTAAGGGCAATTCCTTCTTCTTCAATTAATACACCATAGTTTCGCGCCACTTCCTGCGTCATATCAGAAGCAAGCGGAAAGGCAAGCTTCCCAAGACCACCTTTTTCATGAGCTTGGTGAATCCAGGCTTTATGGGAATGCTCACTGTCTGTGCTGACTCCCAGCACTTCTGCGTTGGATTTCTTGAAATCGTCGATTCGCTTATTGATACCCGTTATTTCTGTTGGGCACACGAAAGTAAAATCCAGGGGATAAAAAAACATTACCAGCCATTTTCCTTTATACTCTTCCAGGGATATTTTACCAAAATTCTCGCCTTCACCATCTACAAATTTCATTTCAAAGGTCGGTGCAGGTTTCCCCACAAGTCTTTCCGTCATAAAAAAAACCTCCTGTTTATAGATTTAATTTTCATTTAATACTTATCCAAACAGAAGGTTATTTAAACGCTAAATGATAATAATTTTCATTTTTATTTTATTTCTTCTTTTTTCGCGGCGGCGCCATATGAATTGCTTCATCTGTTGCTGCCAACGCGGCTTCCATTACCGTTTCTGCCAAGGTTGGATGCGCGTGGATTGTTTGCGTAATATCTTCCAGCGTCATGTCATGACTCAATGCCAATGCACCCTCATGGATCAGGTCCGAAGCATGTGCACCCATCACATGCATTCCCAGCAGCCGATGATTGTCTTTACGGGCCAGGAACTTCACAAACCCTTCCGGTTCGCCCATTCCTAAAGCCTTTCCGTTCGCACCAAACATGAATTTACCGGAAATATATTCTATCTCTTTTTGTTTGATCTCTTCCTCCGTCATGCCAACGCCTGCCAATTGAGGGTCCATAAAGACGCAGTCAGGCACAACATCCAGTCGAATCGATGAGTCATGACCCAGCATATACTCTACAGCCGCAATGCCCTGATGAGATGCTACATGAGCCAGCATCATGCCACCCAAAATATCTCCGATAGCATAGATGTTTTCATTGCTTGTCTGAAGCTTTTTGTTCACTTGAATTCCGGATGCGTCATACTCTACACCGGCCCCTTCCAGATTCAGCCCATTAAGCATCGGCTCTCTTCCCGGTGCCATCAGCAGTGTGTCTGCCTCCACCACATCTTCTTTTCCTGTTTTTTTGTTTCGTATATCAATCTGAAGTCCTGACTCTGTTTGGTGAATACCTGTCACGCGGCAATCCTGCTTTATGTTAAGTCCCTGTTTTTTCAGGTATGGCTGCACCCTCTTGATCATTTCACCGTCCATCCGCTTCAAAAGTGTCGAGGAAACGACGGTCACTTCTGAGCCAAAAGCATTAAAAATCGCTGCCAGTTCAATTCCTATCACGCCACTTCCTGCCACTGCCAATCTTTTGGGAATATGGTCAATGCCCAAAAGTTCATCGCTGGTAATTACTCCCGGCAAATCAATACCCTCAACCGGTAAAATCGTTGGCTTAGAGCCACTGGCGATTAAAATCTTTTCACCTTCCAAGTCAATTTTTTCTCCATCCTGCATTTTCACTTCCAAAGTTCTGTCTCCCGTGAAGGATGCCCAGCCCTGAATCACTTCTACCCCATAGTCTTTCAGCAGCTTTTCAATGCCTCCTACCAGCTGATCCACAACGGATTGTTTTCTGCTTTGAATTTTTTCGAAATCCAGGCTAAAACCTTCCACGTTAATACCAAATTCATCCATCTTCTTCAGTTCGTTAATTTTTTTCGCATTGGTATACATGGCTTTTGTGGAAATACACCCTCTGTTCAAACAGGTTCCACCAATGTCACGGCCTTCGATCAGCGTCACGATGGCTCCAAGCTGCGCTGCTCTAATGGCAGCAACATAGCCTCCTGGCCCCGCTCCAATAATAATGAACTGCTTTTTCATCTGCCAAAACCTCCATCCCCAAAAACCGAGTGCCAGGCATTCCGACACTCGGCTCCATCAAAAAGACTTTGTTTATCCGATGACTACCACCGCTACGTCCCTAGTTGAATAAATTAAGTATCTGCCACCAAATGGTACCTTTGGTCCATCTACTTACGCATAACGGTTTCTAACCTTCAGGTGGAGTTAAAACTCCACCTGAAACCAAGAATCCTGTTTATACAGGCATTTCACATTTCAGAACCGGTTCCCGAGCTGCTTTAACTTCATCCAGCCTTCTTACCGGTGCAGCATGTGGTGCCGCTTTCAACAACTCCGGATTTTCATCTGCCTCTTTGGAAATCGCTGCCATCGCTTCAATAAATGCGTCCAGCGTTTCCAGGCTCTCTGTTTCTGTCGGCTCAATCATCAATGCTTCCGGAACGATCAGCGGGAAATATACCGTTGGTGGATGGAAACCATAATCCAATATTCGCTTAGCTACATCCATGGTGTTAACTTCCATTTCCTTTTTCCCGAGACCCGCCAGCACAAATTCATGCTTGCAGACACGATCAAAGGGCAGCTTATAATGGTTTTTCAAGTGATGCATCAGGTAATTTGCATTAAGCACTGCCATCTGACTGACTTTTTTGAGACCTTCTGCTCCCATGGTTTTAATATACGTATAGGCTCTTACGTTTACCCCAAAGTTGCCATAGAAGGAATGGATTTTCCCAATGCTGTCAGGACGATCGTAGTCCAGTTTATATTTTTCGGCCTCTTTTGCAATCACAGGCTTCGGGAGGAATGGCAACAGATCTTCCCGAACACCGATCGGGCCGCTTCCAGGTCCACCACCGCCGTGTGGCGTTGTAAAGGTTTTATGAAGGTTTAGGTGAACCACATCAAATCCCATATCTCCGGGTCTGGATATTCCCAGAATAGCGTTGGCATTTGCTCCGTCGTAATAGAGAAGTCCTCCTGCTTCATGAACCAGTCTGGCTATTTCCACTATGTTTCTTTCGTAAAGCCCCAACGTGCTGGGATTGGTAAGCATTAAGCCGGCAATATCGTCACCAAGGACAGACTTCAAGCTTTCCAGGTCCACATCGCCTTCTTTATTGGACTTTACTTCCACCACATCATACCCAACAACATGGGCGCTGGATGGATTCGTTCCATGAGCAGAGTCCGGTACAATTATTTTCGTTCTTTTTGTATCGCCTCTTTTTTCATGATAGGCTTTAATCACCATCAACCCTGTCATTTCTCCATGAGCTCCGGCGGCCGGCTGCAGAGTCATGCCTGCCATTCCGGTAATTTCAGCTAGCATCCTTTCAAGCTCATACATCAGTTCCAATGCACCCTGAGCAGTATCTTCCGACTGATAAGGGTGCAGCATGCTGAATCCTGCCAGAGACGCCATATCTTCGTTGATTTTCGGATTGTATTTCATGGTGCAGGAGCCTAATGGGTAAAATCCTTTATCAATGGCAAAATTCTTCTGAGAAATATTAACAAAATGACGCATGACATCCACTTCGCTTACCTCAGGCAGTGCCAGTTCTTTTGTTGAGCGCATGCTTTCCGGTATTTCTTCTTCAACATTTATATCTTTCAGTTCATCGGGAGGTAGTCGATAGCCGGTTCTACCAGGCTTCGAAAGATCGCACAACAGTTTCGTATACTCCTTCATTTGATCCCCTCCAAACCTTTAACTAATTGGTGAATTTCATCCAGGGTTCGCTTTTCAGTCACGCAAAGCAACAACCCATTTTTTTGATCAGGATAGTATGTTCCAACAGAGAAGCCTCCCAACATTCCCTGTTCCATCAATTTTTCATTCACCTCTTTTACGTCTTTGGGCGCAGTTACCATGAACTCTTTGAAGAAAGGCTTGTCGAAGGTCCGATTGAAGCCAGTTTCTTTTTCGATTTTCTCCAATGCATAATGTGCTTTTTTATAAGATTGCTCCGCCACCTGGCGCATTCCCTTTTTACCCATGATGGACATATATGCCAATGCAGCCAGTGCATTCAACGCCTGATTTGAACATATGTTTGATGTCGCTTTTTCGCGCCGGATATGCTGTTCCCTGGTTTGCAGGGTAAGCACATACCCGGTATTTCCTTCCACATCTGTTGTCTGCCCGACAATACGACCAGGCATTTTTCTCATCAATTTTTGAGTGGCTGCCATAAATCCCAGGTAAGGCCCACCGTAGCTCATCGCATTTCCCATGGACTGACCTTCTCCAACCACAATGTCAGCTCCCAACTCGCCGGGAGATTTCAGGATTCCCAAAGAAATGGGATCCACGTTCATAATCAAAAGCCCTTTATCCTGATGAGCAATTTTCTCAACCTCTTCCATTTCTTCGATAATCCCGAAGAAATTAGGGTTCTGAACAATGACGCCGGCGGTTTCCTTCGAAACTGTTTCTTTCATTTTTTCCAGATCCGTAGCGCCATCTTTGGAAGGAACTGTAATCACTTCAATACCATTGAAGCGACCATAGGTTTCCAATACTTTTCTGGTTTCCGGATGTACAGTTTCCGAAACCACTACCTGATTTCGCCGGGTTTGTGCTGCAGCCATATAAGCTGCTTCTGCCGTAGCCGTTGCACCATCATACATGGAAGCATTAGAGATATCCATTCCCGTCAGATTGGCAATCATTGTCTGAAATTCAAATATAACCTGCAAGGTCCCCTGACTGATTTCTGCCTGGTACGGGGTATAAGCAGTATAAAACTCAGACCTGGAAGTTATGTGCTTAATAATGGAGGGTACGTAGTGATCATAAGCGCCGGCCCCCAGAAAGCACACCAGGTCTTCCGTGCTTTTGTTCTGCTTTGCCAGCTCATTCATGTGTTTCCGGATTTCTATTTCTGATTTCGGCGCTTCCAGGGCTAAATCACCCTGAAAACGAACTTCTTTGGGAACATCTGCAAAAAGATCCTCCAGGT
>SLLE01000008.1 GCA_007134225.1 Tindallia sp. | reverse complement strand
TGATTTTTTTCAGCCATACGGCTACCGCCATCAGCGATAATGCCGCAAGTAACTGGTTGGCTGATCCAAAGATCGGCCAAATCAGCTGCCAGCTGGTAATCGCCAGCAAGCCGCCAAGTACTACGGTGACACCGGTTGCAGCATACATATTGGTGAAAAACGGTTTTTTCTCTGTAGGATCTTCTGGCTCAAAATATTCCTGAAGAATAAACCTGCCTAATCGCGTGGCGGTATCCAAACTGGTTAAGGCAAATGCCGAGACCGCCAATGCAACAAAGGATTTTCCAATTTCGAAGGGTATTCCAAAACTGGTCATAAATACGCCGATTCCATCCGAAAATACGTTAACCGGACCACCATCTGCTAAAAGTTCGGTTAGGCGAGGGCCTGCCACATAAGCGGCGGTAATGATCGCCACCGTTGCCAAAACACCTTCAATCAGCATGCCGCCATAGCCAACAAGTTTTGCATCACTTTCTTTTGTCAGCTGTTTAGACGAGGTGCCGGACCCAACCAGAGAGTGGAATCCGGAAATAGCTCCGCAGGCCACGGTAATAAACAGTATTGGAAATAAATATTGTCCCCCAACATTAAACCCGATATATCCTTCCAATTGGAGGGCGGGTCGGGTGATTAACAACCCTAAAACCGCTCCTGCCAGCATTGCATATAGAAGATACGCATTCAGGTAATCACGCGGCTGCAACAGAATCCATACAGGTGTTACAGAAGCAACAGAAATGTATATCAGCAAAAATAAAATCCATACGTTACGGGAAAGTTCCAGCGGGAACAAATTGCCTAATGCAATACATGCAAGAAGAAGTACAATACCAATAGCAGAGCCAAGTTTCAACGAAAATCCTCTTCGATAAACCAAATTTCCGAATGCAATCGCAAGAAGAATAAATAAGACCGAGGCGGTTCCTGCAGCAGGAACGGCAACAAATGTGTTTGCCACAATGTTTACGAAAGCCGCTACAACCAATAATAACGTTAACCAGGCAAAAACCGAGAACAGTCTTTTCCCATTGGTTCCCATATTGGTCTGAATAACTTCGCCAATAGATTTACCTTCATGACGAACAGAAGCGAAC
Source organism: Tindallia sp. (assembly GCA_007134225.1). Lineage (GTDB taxonomy): Bacteria > Bacillota > Clostridia > Peptostreptococcales > Tindalliaceae > Tindallia. The sequence goes on along the minus strand of SLLE01000008.1, from coordinate 11,959 downwards.
AATGAGCTGTAATCCTGAACGCCACCAAAAAAGATGCTTCCTACAATAATCCAAAGCAAGACGGGTATCCAGCCGAAAATTGCAGCCGCTATCGGTCCCACGATCGGACCTGCCCCCGCGATGGAAGCGAAGTGGTGTCCCAGCAAGACAGCAGATGAAGCAGGAACATAGTCAACACCATCGCCGCGTGTATGAGCCGGTGTTGGTTTGGTATCATCAATGCCCCATTGCTTGGTCAGCCAGGCACCGTACGTTAGATACGCAATTGAAAAAGCAGCAATAGAAATAAGAACTAATATTAATGCGTTCATACTCTTCCTCCTTTTTTATAATTCCGGTTCTACGTGGATAAAGTCGGTGAATAAACCTCATAAACCTCCTTTCCTCGTTTGTTAAAATACACGCTCCCAGTAGCAATATTCACTGCCAAGAGGCGAATGTATACCCACCCTTTAAACCCAAAGGCAAAACTTTTATTGTATTTCTTTTTTTCAAGCTGCTCAATGATGTTTCTATCCGGATCCATTTCCGTGACGATGACGCCGGTAATAACGGTAGACATGTGCTCATCATGAGGATCCACCTTTTCCTCTGTTGCTTTCAGTAATAAGTTCCAGTAATGATTCAATTCCGATTCCGTCAATGTGGCAGTTTTTTTAACAAATACATGTTCATGGTTTTCCATGGCATAAACTTTTATTTTTTTGCTGGCAAAGTATCGTTCACTGCGAATTTTGGACTGTGCGTACAAGTCAAATTTATTTTGCTGATACTCATATTCTCTCTCTGTATCAAAGTATTGTTCAAGCCTGCTTTCAATTAATTGGAGATAATTCTGATATTCCATCGAACGCTCCTTTGTGCCATTTGTCCATTTATCCGATGACTACCACTGCTAAGAATCCTGTTTATGCTGACAGTATTTTATTCCATTCTAAATCTTTTTTCCAGGGACTGCAAGGTTTATTTCCTGATTCATTGTAAGTGAACATGGTGCACACAGCAACCGAGACCCGGCAAAAAAACATTCATGTAGTTATTACCCATTAATATCACAAAAAAACGATTTCATTTTTTTTCCACTTCTTCTAAGGAACAATCAAGCAGATCGGCGAATGACAGTACGGACATACAACCTGATCTATATGCCTCAAAATTGATCACTCTCCTGTTGGATGATATAAAAGCAGCCTCTGTCCTATTTCCAGACTCTCCGGGTTATCTAAATTGTTTAGCCGCATCAGGTATTGATATTCAAAAGGATTCTCATAAAATTGCTGACTGATGGTCCAGAGAGTATCACCCGATTGCACGGTGTAAAAAAACAGTCTGTTTTCCGTAAACGCTTCCACTCGTTTCTCCAGCTTAACCTTGGATTCTTCGAGGGCTGCTATTTCTTCCTGTTGGCTTTCAATGATCCCTTGCAACTCTTCGCTCTGGGTGTTTTGGTTGTTTGTTTCTGCCTGTATTACATTTTCCTCCTCACTTAAACGATGAATATTAGTCGCGGCCAGGAGCGCAATGCTAAGCACCAAAGATACTGCTAAAACCTTTCGGGATCCAACCGGTTTATTTTGAATAGAAGGACTTTTCGGTGGATGATTTCGTTTTTTTGAATGAGGCTCTTTTTTTAACGGTGGATCAGCGGTCGGTTCAATCGTTTTATTCAGCATCTTATGCTCTGCAGCGACTATTTTTTCCCCATCCCACCGGTAAAAACCGCGTTTTTTATGAACGGGGTCGACCACATAAGCTACCTGCCATGGCAAATTAAAAAAGTTTTTTTGAATGAATAAGTCGTAATCCGATGTAAAGATCCCCAAACCCGGATGCGTATGAAACCAGCCGACGATTTTTTCTTCCGGGTAAAAGTTTTCTTTATCTTTATGAAGCTGTACCCAGCTTTCGTGGGTAAAGGTCAGAGATGTTCGATCAGCGATTGTGTTGAGAGCAATGATCATTCCCGTTACATTTAAGGCTATTCCAAATGTGTTGTCTTCTATACTTCCCACCAAAATGCCACCAAGTTCTTTTTTAAGATCCGTTGCCGCATAGCGGTCAATTTGCTGCTGCACTTCCTTATCCATCCATATCTCCAGTGATTCCAGTGAAGGCTGAAGTGTTTTCGATTCACCCAGTTCAATATCAAAATCCACAGGTTATCCCCTTTCCCAAACGATCCTCTTGTCCGGCTCCCATCACAGCAGTTCTATTTCAACATCTGATTTATCCGATGACTCCCACTGTCCCCAGGTGAAGAAACTAAGTATCTTCCACCAAATGATACATTTGAGCCATCTACTTATGGATAACGGTTTATATGCCTGCCGTCATTTCCGGTTGAAGCCTCAAAACATCATCTTCCTGCACTTCAGCCTCTGCCAGTGTATGCTCGTCTGTCAGCTGTTTCCCGGATGCCTTGTGAATAAATTTGTAACTGATGGGATTACCGTCAGGACCCGTGGTTGGCAATTCCATTTTTTCAGTCAATTTTACCAGAATCCGATTTATCGGGACCTCCGTCGGAAGGCTTGCCTGTTGTTCCTTATTACCAGTCGTATCCACAATATACACACTCACTTTTTTTCCCATCTGTGTCCCTCCTAGTCAACTAATTCATTGGTGAATCTATTGTACCATAGTTCCCAGATGCCGGGCAAACAAAGCAAAGGAAAAACCTGCCGATGATTATATCGACAGGTTCATACCATGTATCTCCTTTATGCAGATTTTTTCGTTACTGCTTCAGCACCTTTTTGAAGGGCTTTTTCGTTCATTGGGATGAAGTGTTCTTTTCCAGCTCCATATACCTTTTTTAAGGTCTCATAAACTGCTTCAAAAGGTACGATGCCCGTCAGTTCCAAATACGCTCCCAACATAACCATGTTGGCCACTTTTGGATTTCCCACTTCGTCCGCAATGGCATTTGCAGGAATCTTGTAGACTTCAATATCGGTTCTTTCCGGATCATCCTGAACCAAGGAGGAGTTAATGATGAGTTTCCCGCCTGGAACCAGGCTCTTCTCAAATTTTGTCATGGATGGAAGATTCATCACGATAGCGCAGGTTGCATCTTCAATGATAATAGGGGATCCCACCAGGTTATCCGATACAATAACAGAGCAGTTTGCCGTACCACCGCGCATTTCAGGTCCATAGGCTGGCAGCCAGGATACCTGTTTCCCGTGAATCATACCGGCGTATGTCATCAGCTGTCCCATAGACATGACACCCTGACCGCCAAAGCCGGCCATAATTATTTTTTCTGTAGCCATTTATTTTCCCTCCTCTGGTGACCGGAAGTTTCCAAGGGGATAGTAGGGCATCATGTTGTCTTTCAGCCACGCCAATGAATCAACTGGCGTAATACCCCAATTGGTTGGACAGGTTGAAAGTATTTCTACCATGGAAAATCCAAGCCCTTTCTGCTGAACCTCAAAGGCTTTTCGAATAGCTTTTTTTGCCTTCCGGATATGCGGCACATCATGGACAGATACTCTTTCGACAAACACTGCACCTTCAATGGTCGCCATCATTTCACTCATCTTCAATGGCATTCCGGCATCTGCAGCACTTCTTCCGTATGGAGAAGTGGTGGACTTTTGGTCAATGAGTGTGGTTGGTGCCATTTGACCTCCCGTCATACCATAAATAGCATTATTCACAAAAATAGTCGTTAGTTTCTCCGCCCGATGGGCGACATGAATGATTTCTGCCGTACCAATGGCCGCCAAGTCTCCGTCTCCCTGATACGTAAAAACCGTATTCTCCGGCAGCACACGTTTGATTCCTGTCGCCACTGCTGGAGCCCTTCCATGGGCTGCTTCCTGCATATCACAATTGAAATAGTCATAGGCAAGCACTGAACAGCCTACCGGTGCAACGCCAATAGTGTCCCCCACTAAATCCATTTCTTCCAACACTTCCGCAACCAATCGATGGATCGTTCCATGCGTGCATCCTGGGCAGTAATGGAATTCTTTTTCCGTAAGACCCTTTGTTTTTCCAAATATCATGGTTTCCATTACTTGACACCTCCAAGAATTTCTTTGGCTTTATCCGCTACGGCCTGAGGTTCTGGACACATACCACCGGGACGCCCGTAGAAGTGTGTTGGCAATTTGCCGGCCAATGCAATTTTGACATCGTCAATCATTTGCCCCATACTCATTTCAACGGACAGGACCGCCTTAGCGCTGGAAGGTATTTCCTGGAATGCTTTTTCCGGAAATGGCCAGAGAGTGATGGGTCGAATCAATCCAGCTTTTATACCGTCTTTTTCCAATAATTCAATGGCGTTTTTTGCAACTCTGGACGTAATACCGTAGGCTGTCAAAACGATGTCTGGGTTATCCATGTTAAAAACTTCCACTCGAACTTCATCCCGGATCATTGCCTGATACTTTTTATCCAGCTCATAATTATGTGCTTCCAACAGGGCCGGGTCTAAGGACAATGAATTAATGATGTTAGGCTTGCGCTGGTTTTTTGTACCTGTGCTGGCCCAGTCTTTTGGATCAAGGTCTCTTTTCTTCGGTTCGTTAAATTCGACAGGCTCCATCATCTGACCAATCATTCCGTCCGCCAGCACGAATACTGGATTTCGATACTGATCCGCAATATCGAAAGCTTCCATCACCAAATCCACCGCTTCCTGGATACTGGCAGGTGCCAGGGCTATATGACGATAATCTCCGTTTCCACCGCCTCTGGTAGCTATAAAGTAGTCGCCCTGAGATGGTTGAATACTCCCCAGTCCCGGTCCACCACGACTAATATCAACAATGACACAAGGAATCTCAGCGCCTGCAATATATGTGATCCCTTCCTGCTTCAAAGCGATTCCCGGCGATGAGGAAGATGTCATGGTTCTTACGCCAGAGCCTGCTGCTCCATACACCATATTAATAGCCGCCACTTCCGATTCTGCCTGAACAAAAACCCCGCCTCGTTTTGCCATCTCCCGAGACATATATTCCGGAATTTCATTTTGCGGCGTAATCGGATATCCAAAAAAAGCTTTGCATCCAGCCTGTATAGCTGCTTCAGCAATTGCTTCATTTCCTTTCATCAGCACTTTGCTCATTTTAATTTTCCTCCTCAATGGACATTAATCTTGTTTACCCTCTGGATAACACGTTCTAACCTTCATGTAGAGTTTTCACCTCCACCTGAAGCTAAGAATCCTGTTTACCCTCTGGATAACACGTTCTAACCTTCATGTAGAGTTTTCACCTCCACCTGAAGCTAAGAATCCTGTTTAAAAACCGTGATTACAAGATCCGGACATATTGTCGCACAATTTGTACAGGCGATGCATTTATCCATATCTTTAACACCGGCGGGATGATATCCTTTGCTGTTAATGGCTTCCTGATCCAGCTCAACAATTTTAACCGGACAGGCTGTAACACAAAGCGCACAGCCCTTGCATCTTTCAGTATCAAACTCAACGCGGCCTTTAATTTTTGCCATCATCTTACCTCCCAAAATTTTCTGTTTTCGTTCATCACATCCAAGCTTCCCGCATGGTGAGATGAATGGAAAAAGCTTCTCCTTCATAGTCTTTCGGTAATTCACTGATCAATGGTTCCAACACGCTAACATAACGGATCGGTAATCCGGTTTCCCGGGAAACTTCTCGACACAGTTCCTGACCTCTTTGTACGTCTTCCATGCTTGTTTCCCGCAATAAGTGGGTGTTATTCACCAATGCCGTCGGGTAGGTTTTGGATACCTGGGCAATGGATTCAATATGCTGCAGGACACCTTCCCTGGTGGTTGTTTCCGGTCTATTGGCATTCACCACAAAAAACATATCAAAGGCGTTTTCCCTAAAGTACTGATAATACATCCCCAGCACTCTCGCACCCATGGCATCACCGCCAACGTCCAGAATCACCTGATAAGATTCATCCTGAAGCGGCGTTGCCACCTCTGCCGATATAGCCGGAAGGTCGGCACCTCTACCTTTGATCGAGCTGGAAATCACACGGATTCCGGATTTCTCCATCAATTCCTGTTGTTCACGACTTCGAAAATACAGGTTCACTACATCCAAGTCCACCAATGCTACCTTTTGTTTTTGTGCTGCCAACTTCAGTGCATAGTTAACCGAAAACTCCGTTTTTCCGGTCCCATAATTTCCAATGATAATTCTAATACGACGGTCTTTTAACAACTGGGCTTTTCTCATTGGGAATCCTTTCCCGGTGCATAGTTTTGTGAAGTTTCTTCATTGCGAAGAATTCGCAATGCACCTTCTGCCAAAGCAATCATTTCGTCTTCTCCAGGATATATCTTTACGTTCCCAAGGAAGGCTACACTTTCACGAATCCAGCCTGTTAGCATATCATCATAGGCCAGTCCACCGGTCAGGATAATAGCATCCATTTTTCCTTTTAGCACAGCAGCACAGGAGCCGATTTCCTTGGCGACCTGATAGGCCATGGCCTTATAGATCAGCTTTGCTTCTCCATCTCCTTCATTGATGCGCCGAACTACCTCCCGGCCGTCGTTTGTTCCCAGATAGGCCATCAGCCCACCTTTTCCGAGGATTCTTTTATATACTTCGTCCTGCTTGTATTTTCCGGAAAAACAAAGTTTAACCAGTTCTCCCGCAGGTAATCCACCGCTTCGCTCCGGCGAAAAAGGTCCTTCGCCGTCCAATGCATTATTAACATCAATCACCTGTCCACGACAGTGTGCCCCAACGGATATTCCGCCGCCAAGGTGTGCAACAATCAGGTTTGTGTCGGCATAGGCTTTCCCCATATCTTTCGCAACTCTCCTGCCTACTGCTTTTTGGTTAAGAGCATGAAAAACGCTTTTTCTCGGTATTTCCGGCACTCCTGATATTCGTGCCACTTCATGCATTTCGTCCACCACAACCGGATCGACGATGAAGGACGGAATGTTGAGTTGACCAGCAATTTCATAAGCCAATACACCGCCAAGATTAGACGCATGCTGACCTAAGATGCCTGTTCTCAAGTCCTTCAGCATGGCTTCATTTACTTCGTAAGTGCCTCCCGGAATTGGATGCAGCAGTCCGCCACGTCCAACAACAGCGGCCAGCTTTTGAATGTTGATGTCTTTGCTGTCCAATGTTTCTAAAATGGTTTCTTTTCGAAATTCATATTGGTCAAAAATATTATCGAATGGAGAAATTTCCTCCGATGAGTGTCGGAGCACCTCTTCAAATACAGGTTTTTCATTATCGTAAATAGCAATTTTTGTTGAAGTTGAGCCCGGATTAATGGCTAAAATCCGGTATATATCAGGCATAGTTCCACCACCTTCTCTGATTTACAATTAAAACAACTTTGCCGCACACAGAACGCCCAAAGCGATGGAATTTAACTTGGATTCATCGCTGTCTGCTCTTGAAGTCAGAACGATTGGTGCTTTTGCTCCGACAATAACCGCTGCATTGCTGGCAAACATCATAAAGCCTAATGTTTTATAAAGAATATTTCCGCCTTCGATATCCGGTGCCAGTAAAATATCCGCTTTTCCAGCCACCGGGTGCACGATGCCTTTAATTCTGGCGGCATCTTCCGAAACTGCATTATCCAGTGCAAAAGGACCACCAACAATACAATCCTTAATCTCTCCTCTTTCGTTCATTTCGGTCAATGCCGCCGCATCCATGGTGTCTGGCATTTTCGGATTGGCTTTTTCCTTGGCGCAGATTGAAGCAACTTTTGGTTCTTCAATATCCAGAGCTTTCGCTACTAAGACCGCATTATCAATAATCTGTTTTTTTGTTTCCAAATCAGGATCAATGTTCATGGCTGCATCCGTTACCAGGAACAAGCGATCAAAGCCTTCGATGTCAAAAACAGCCACATGACTTAGAACATTACCGGTACGAAGGCCAATTTCAGCATTTAGTACCGCTTTCAGGAAGATGGACGTATCCACCAGACCTTTCATCACCATATGCGCTTTACCGCTTGAAACCAATTCAACAGCTTTTAAGGAAGCTTCCATCGGATCAGTTAAGTCAATAATCTCAAAACTGCTGAGATCCAGGCTATTCTCACTGGCAATGGATTCGATTTTGGTCTTATCCCCTACCAACGTTGCATCTGCAATTTTAGATTCCTTGGCTCTGGTAACCGCCTTTAGAACGTCAAGGTCTTGTGCACATGCAACCGCAACTCTTTTAGGCCCTCTCTCGCGTGCAAAATCCATTAAATCCTGCATTGTTTTAATCATATAATCTCCACCTCTTTTTCATATATTTTTGGTTTTTCTTCATCTCGGAGCACCCTTAACACTCCTTCATTTAACGCCAGCATCTCATCTTCTCCCGGATATACCATCACCGGAGCCATAAAATCGATATATCCTTTAATGGTCTCCATCAGCTTTTCGGAATGCGCCATGCCGCCCGTGATAATAATGGCTTCCATATTTCCTTTCAAGACCGTTGCCATTGCACCAATTTCTTTGGCAATTTGATACGCCATAGCTTCATATACAAGCTTTGCTTTTTCGTTTCCTGCTTCAATCTGTTTTTCTACTTCTCTCACATCATTTGTTCCAAGATAAGCTGTCAGGCCTCCATGCCCACGAAGCTTGTTCATCATTTCCTTCTGATCATAGTCTCCCGAGTAGCACATTCGCATTAAATCTCCTGCCGGTACTCCTCCGGCTCTTTCAGGTGAGAAAGGGCCCATTTCATTTGCATTATTGTAGTCCACTGCTCTGCCTTCCAGTATCGGAGCTACCGTAATGCCGCCACCAAGATGCGCCACCACCAGGTTGATCTCATAAAAGGTTTTTTTCATTTCTTCCGCTGCTCTTCGGGCAACTGCTTTAATGTTCAACGCATGACCAAGGGATTTTCTCTCCAAATCAGGCATTCCTGATATGCGAGCAACCTCTTCAAATTCATCGACAGCAACCGGATCAACAATAAAGGCTTTCGTTCCAGCTTCATCGGCTATTGCTTTTGCAATAATACCTCCTAAATTGGAAGCATGCTCTCCCTGATAGCCAACTTTCAAGTCATTGATCATCGCTTCCGTAACGCAATAAGTACCGCCAGGTAATGGCCTGAGCAAACCGCCGCGACCTACCACTGCCCGTAAGTCTTGCACATTAATATTACGTTCTTTGATCCACGCCTCAACCAGTTGCTTTCGATAGTCAAACTGATCAGCCAGCCTATCAAATTGTTTCAAATCTTCCGTAGCATGTTCCAGTTTTTTTTCATGAACCATCGATTCATTGTTAAAAATTGCCACTTTTGTGGATGTCGATCCTGGATTAATTACTAACACATACGCTTTATTCAAGGATCTAATTCACCTCCCGGAATGATGCTGTAATTTTCATATATCTTTTACATACATCTTTATATATGTAGCAATAACCATGCCATTTATGGTGGAAGAACTCATTTTTTACAATCACTGCTATTAGCATCTTTGACTGCATCCATCTGAAAATTGACATAGGTTCTGCAAAGTAACTGCATGAATTTGCATGCAATATATTGCAAATAACCGTGCAATTATTTGCACGGTTATTGTTTTTTCTTTGATTTCCTTTTAGTTGATGTTTAGTTTTTGGATTTTATAATACAGACTCCGAAGAGAAATGTTTAAAGCTTCCGCGGTTTTGGTCCGATTTCCTTCATTTTTTCTTAATGCATCCTCGATCATTTGCTTTTCGGCGTCTTTAATCCCTTCTTCAAGTGTCATGGATTTCTGATAGTTAATTTTTTTTAGCTGCATGTCATGCTGGTGAATCGTGGCTTCACTATCAAAAAACTTTGGCAAATGTTTCTCTTCCAATACTGTTTCCTGCAGCTTCATGTTCACCATAGCCCGTCCTATATAGTTCTGCAGTTCCCTCACGTTGCCCGGCCAATGATAATTTTGCAGATGCAGCAGCGCTTTCGATGACACATCCATCGCATTTCGGCCATATTCCTGATTGTACTTATTGATTAGGCTGAGGATTAACGGATGGATGTCTTTTTTTCTATGTCTCAACGGAGGAATTAAGATCGGGATTACATTTAAGCGATAGTAAAGATCTTCGCGAAATTTCCCTTCTTCCACTGCTTTTTCCAGGTTGACATTGGTTGCGGAGATCACACGAACGTCCACATTAGTGGTGCGAGTTGACCCAACGGGCATAATTTCACCCTCCTGTAGTACGCGTAGCAGTTTCACCTGTGTGCTGTTTGGAATTTCAGCAATTTCATCCAGAAAGATGGTCCCGTTATGCGCTTCCTGAAACAAGCCTATTTTCCCACCTTTTCTGGCACCTGTAAAGGCACCTTCTTCATAGCCAAAAAGCTCACTTTCCAATAATGATTCACTAATAGCAGCACAGTTTACCCGTACAAACTGTTTATAACGCCTGTCGGATAAGTTATGAATCGAGTGCGCAAACAGTTCCTTTCCCGTTCCGCTTTCACCGCGCAGAAGTATGCTTGCAGGTGTTTCAGCAGCCTGTCGAGCTTTCTCAATGCAGTCAATCATTTTCGGATCTTGTGCAATGATATCATCGAAGGTATATTTCGCCTCCAACTTTCGGATAATTTGTCTGGCCAGCATCAGTTCACGGCTGAGCTTTTTCATTTCCGTTAAATCCTGTAAAATTCCAACACTGCCCCTTAGCTCTCCATCTACAATAATCGGCGCAGCACTGGCAATGATTTCTTTCTGATGCTTGCCCACTTTTAGCCGCGTATTGCTGACTGGTTTTCTTTTTTTCAGTGCCTGCAGATGGACGCTCTGTCCTTCTGCAATATCAACGGTTACCGGCTTTCCAATAATGTCTGCTTCAGAGAGACCGGTTAATCTGGTATAGGCAGGATTGATCAATACATGAATGCCTTTTTCATCGCATACGGATATGGCATCTTGAGTTGAGTGCAAAATTCCTTCCAACAGACTCTGCATCTCTTTAAGCTGGTCAATTTGATCGCTCAAATTTTTTAAATCGCTGATATCTCTAAAGACAGCAACCGCACCAGAGACAGTACCGTCTTCTTCGTGAATCGGAATCCGGCTGATGGTGATGTTTATATCTCCTAACCGTGATGACTGATTAAGTTCCGCCCTCCCGGTGTTCATCACTTCAAAAAGCTGAGTTTCAGGAAAAAATTCTGAAATATCGTTGCCAATGACATCCTCTTTTTTAAATCCTGTAATGGATTCAGCTGCCCGGTTATACAACGTCACCATTCCCGTTTTATCAATTGCCATCATGCCATCATTGGTGGAATTCAGAATGATTTCCATCTCTTTGCTCAGCATTTTACGCAATCCTTCCTTTATTCTGCATCTCTTCTTATTAACTGAATTTCAAAGATCTCCGGTTCAAGCGAGACATCACTGGAAACCGTTTCGATATTCATCGGCAGCCACACTCTTGATGTCACTTCATGGCTTCCTTCTTCCAGGTTTTCCAAATCGACAAAGATCAGGATGGTTTGACGATCCAGATTCTGAACGGTGCTTCCCAGTGCTGTCAATTTTACCTGGAATGCATCTGGTAACGATTCCTCTTCAACCATCAGTTCAGGGTTCAGATTCTCAAAACGGATATTATCTCTGCTCACTTCCACGGTGTGTGCTGTCATGGCTTCCACTTGGATTTCCACCAGTACTTCACTCTCGTCATGAGGCTGCACCTGATCAGGGAAGATGATCGGCACACGCATTTCGACGTTATCCGATAGGTTATCCAGCTCTAATAACTCTGTTCTAAGACGCCCAACATCCGCGAGTATATCTGCCTGCCCCCTGATTGTCACAGAGTTTGGTTGACTATTGATCCTGACAACCCTATATCCTTCTGCCCCCTCAATGTTTAGATCCAAGTCCACTGGTATAGTTTTCAACTGGTCAATGGTTGCGTGTACATCCACAAAACTCGTCTTCACATCAACTTTTTCAACTTCTTCACCTCTGCTGTTCAAAGCGCGTGG
>SLLE01000092.1 GCA_007134225.1 Tindallia sp. | reverse complement strand
TTCAGCCAGAACGGATTTGGCACCCTTTTCCGCTACATCAGCAACGACAATGATCAACAGCAGCGCATCAGCATGACGGTTCCCGTGATTGAAGAAATGACGGAGGATAAACGGAAAATGGCTTTTGTGGTACCACGGAAGCACTGGGAACACACACCAAAACCCAATGATCCGCACCTGAGCATTAAATCCTTTGACAGCGGTACCTTTGCCGTCATCCGGTACAGCGGTCTTTCAAACCGGCAAAAGGAAAAAGACAACTGGGAGCGTTTGGTGGAGTGGATTGAACAGAAAGGATACCGCCGGCTTTACAATGCCATGCTGGCCTTTTACAACTCCCCATTTTCCCTGCCCATGATGCGCAGAAACGAAATCATGGTGCGGGTGGAGCCCTATTGATGGAAGCATAAAATTAGATCTTCTACTTGACATGCATCGGTTCACTGTCCTCTCGGTTTATAAAATATTTTTTCAGCCGGACATAAGTCATTAAACCAGGGGGACAGTCCCCCTGGTTTATTATCAGCTACCTCCTACTCGATTGGATTAAAACTTGCTTAGTTATTAAATTTCGTGTAAAATAAAATTATATTTTTAAATACACGAAAGGTGTTGGGGACGCATGTATTTTAAACGGCATCTGGAAGATGTCATACAAAAAATTAATAAGAGTTTTCCTGTTGTTTTAGTGACTGGGCCCAGACAGGTTGGAAAGACAACCATGCTGGAGCAACTTGCGAGTCATGACCGAAAGTACGTTACCCTGGACAATCCAATGGTGCGGGAACTTGCAAAGAAAGATCCTGCACTTTTTATGCAAAGATACACGCCGCCTGTTACCATAGACGAAATTCAGTATGCGCCAGAGCTTTTGCCATATATAAAAATCCATGTGGATCAAAATAAACAAAAAGGGGATTTCTGGCTCACGGGTTCGCAAATGTTTCACATGATGAAAAACGTCAGTGAAAGTTTGGCTGGAAGGGTTGCTGTGATCCAAATGGCAGGATTTAGCACATCTGAGATATATGGATATAACGGAGGAAAGTTTACGACGGATAATAGTGAGCTTATGCAGCGCCTGGAAGAGAGAAAACCCATGGATTTAAAATCTGTTTATGAAAGGATTTTTAAGGGGTCTATGCCCGCTCTTTATGAAACGCATCAGGAAAACGAATACTATTATTCATCCTATGTGAATACGTATCTGCAAAGAGACATAAGAGAATTAACCCAGGTTGGCGATGAGATGGCATTCATCCGATTTATGACAGCATGCGCTGCCAGGACCAGCACAATGGTTAACTATTCTGAACTGGCAAAGGATGTGGGCGTTAGTCCGCCGACAGCAAAGCAGTGGCTTTCCATTCTGGTTACTTCCGGCATCATCGTATTGGTGGAACCATACTTTAACAATGCTCTTAAGCGTATTGTCAAAGCACCAAACATGTATTTTATGGATACCGGTTTGTGTGCCTACCTGACCAGATGGACAAGCCCAGAGACCTTGGAGGTTTCTGCCATGTCAGGCGCTTTTTTTGAAACCTATGTTGTCAGTGAAATTGTCAAAAGCTACTACAACGAAGGAAAGCGACCGCCAATTTTCCACTACCGTGATTTTGATCAAAAGGAGATCGATTTAATCATCGATCAGGACAACGTCCTGTATCCAATAGAAATCAAAAAGACAGCCAGCCCTAAAAGAGATGCCGTGAAGCACTTTTCAACGCTCTGTAAGACTGGAAAAAGTATTGGAACCGGAAGTGTTGTGTGTTTGAGCGAAGAGTTCTTACCACTAGATGAGAGCAACCATGTCCTTCCGGTATGGCTTATATAAACCAGGGGGACTGACCCCTTGGTTTACGAATAGAGTTGATCAATTTGCGCGTAAACAGCCATACATTTGATGAATATTTTAACATTTCAACCCCCGGCTTACAATCAGCAACATTCCATAGAAAGGTTAGAAAGTCCCTCAGGTTACTGGTTTTTAACATCCAACTCAAGCATAGACAAACTTAACTGAAGATGAAGACAAGTCTGATAGTCCTCTAATGAAATTCCGGCAATGTCTTCAATTTTTTTTAAGTGATAAGAAACGGTATTGCGATGAAGATAGAGCATTTCGCTTGTCTTTTTCAAGTTGAAAGACGACTGAAAATAAGTCTTTAGTGTCAGTAAATAATCGCGACAATCAGATTCTTCGGCATCCATTAATTTGATGATTCCGGGATGTATGTGATCCTTATGGTCAGCATTCATCAACATATCATAAACCACCATATCGGAATAATCAAAGACCGTTTCTTCCTTTTTATAGACATTTGAAAGGGATAACATTTTTCTTGCCTCCCGGTAGCTTTCAGTAAGTTCTGTTAGTTTCAGCCGGGGTTTACCTAAGCATGCAACCAGCTGGTTCTTTCTGCATAAAACCTTCAACTGCTCTAATAAAAGGGCATAAGCCTCTTCCTTGTTCCAGGAAACCATCACAACAATATAATCCTGCATAAAACCCATTTTTGCACTCAAAAAACCCTTTGAAAGCAAAGATTCCGTATAGAATTGGCAGAAAAACATTCGAAGAAAGTTACGCTAGTAGATCAGCTGCCGCAGGTATTAACAGAAGTGGAAATTTTTACACAGTGGGTTGTGCAAGGAAAACTGGCCGAGCTTGGCATTGACGTAAAGCTTAACCACTGCATTGATCGATTTGAAGAAAACCGGCTCATCTGCTCTGAGCAAGACTCCGTCGTAGAAGCTGACGCCTTTGTAATGGCATTGGGCATGAAGCCAAACAATGACTTATACAAAGAACTGGAGCAGGGAGAAATACCCGTTGAAATGATAGGAGATGCCGTTAAAGCAAGAAAAGTCATTCATGCCATCCATGAAGGCTACCACGCCGGAAGAAGAAGTTAAACAAATGTGTCCATTTGATCCCCTTCGCTTTTTGAAGGGGTTTTCTTTTACGTCCATGGATCATTGAGGCTAGGTCTCTATTAGATTACTGAGATACATGATATAATATACCCAAAAGAGTAGTTTGGATGAAGGAGTGATAAACAATGGATTTTGTAAGAATAATAAAAGACAGTAATGATTTAGAAAAAATTATAGAGATTCCAAAAGGATTAAAAAACAGGAAAGTAGAAGTCATCATCCTTCCTTATACAGAGAAAGAAGATTCATCTAAAGTGGAAAAAAAGAACGTAAGAGGAGCTTTGTCAAAGTATAAGGATCAAGCGTTACTGTCAAAGGAAAGCGATGCCTGGTCTGAGGCGGTGGCTAAAAAACATGAAAATAGTTGATGCTAACATAATCCTGCGATACCTGCTTAATGATCATGACGAATTGTCAGTAAAAGCATCAAAAATCATTGAAAACAACGAGGTTCTATTATTAAATGAAGTAGTAGCTGAAATTGTTTATGTTCTTGAAAAAGTATACAACGTAA
>SLLE01000073.1 GCA_007134225.1 Tindallia sp. | reverse complement strand
GCTTATTCCTGCTGGACTCCCGGCTGAGTGTCTATGATGTGATGGAGTATCTTCGGTACACGGACTACGGGCATTTCAGGAAAACCTTTAAGAAATACACCGGTATCACCCCCAGTGAATATGTGGCCGCTTTTCGAGATCGTTTTTCCGTTGAGGTGGCGCAAAAATAAACGATAGGGTCTTTCGACACATTAAGCCTCTGCTACGATTAATTTCACTATATCAAGAGACAGATTTGTTTCATTGATAATTTTAAAGCCTGCCTTCTTTACGTTTTCGCACGTTTTTCTATTAATATTCGCTCCCCATAACCGGACAGTAACTGGATTAAATAGATTCATCAAAGGCTGCATGAATCTACGCTCGCTTAATACATGCTCCAGTAAAATGAATTGTCCGCCTGGTTTCAAAACTCTCTTCACTTCTTCTAAACCTTCTATGGGGTCAGGTACAGAACAAAAGACACAAGTGGAAAAAGCCGTATCAAACACATTATCCTCAAACTCCAACTGTTGCACGTCCATGTGATAAAGTGTAACATTTTTTTGCAGCTTAGCTGCCCTTTTTTTAGCTCTTTCTAACATCTTTTCACTAAAATCAATGGCAGTAATAGTGGCGTCGTCGGGATAAAACGCTATATTTTTTCCGGTGCCAACGCCTATCTCCAAAACGCTGCCAGTAACTTTGTTAAGAACGGTTTCTCGATGCTTTTTAAAAGCCATTAATTCCATAGGTGCATCAAGAAAATCATATATTGCAGAAATTCTGTCATACCTTCGTTTAATTGACGAAGTTCTTTTTTTATCCATTTGCTTCCTCCAAGTTCAATCAATGATACCCTCAATGATCGTGTACTCAGTTTATCTTCAATAACCGTGCATTAACGGCCACAATAACGGTGCTGAGTGACATGAGCACGGCACCCACCGCAGGGCTGATGAGAATCCCCTGGTTATAGAGGATGCCCGCTGCAAGGGGTATGGCAACAACGTTATACCCTGTTGCCCAGGCAAGGTTCTGGAGCATTTTTCTGTACGTTGCACGGGACAGTTTCAGAATATTAACGACATCGAGGGGATTGCTCTTCACCAAAATGACATCTGCCGTCTCAATAGCCACATCCGTTCCTGCACCGATGGCAATTCCCAGATCCGCCTTTGCCAGGGCTGGGGCATCATTCACTCCATCTCCAGTCATGGCGACGATCTTGCCTTCTTTAAGCAGTTCGTCAATCTTTGTTGCTTTTTCCTGTGGCAGCACTTCGGCAATGACCGTGTCGATCCCGATTTTATCTCCTACATAATCAGCCACGCGCTGGTTGTCACCGGTCAGCATAATGGATTCTGCTCCCATCTTCCTGAGCATTGCCACCGCTTCTTTTGCAGATTCCCTGATGATATCGGAGAGCGCAATAAAGCCCAGCAGCTCCGAATCTTCCAGGACGAAGACCACGGTTTTTCCTTCCTGGGCAATTCGATTATAATGTTCGTCGTCAAAGGAAATGCTCTCAGCTCGCATATATCCCGGGCTGACAACTTTGATGTTTCTTCCGTCGACTTTCGCTTCAAGTCCTTTCCCGGTGAGGTTCTGATAATCGCTGACTTCCATTCTTTTCACATTTTGTTTTTTTCCTTCATTCACAATCCCCTTCGCAATGGGATGCTCGGAATTCAGTTCAACTGAATAAGCGATCGAGAGCAGCTCTTCCTTAGATACGGCTACTTCATGGATGTCCGTGACGCCGAACTGTCCTTCTGTCAATGTGCCGGTTTTGTCAAAAACGATGGCATTGATGTTGCGAGCATTTTCGAAGGCTGCCCGGTCTCTCACCAGAAGGCCTTTCTTTGCCCCGATGCTTGTGGATACAGCGGTTACCAGGGGTGTTGCAAGACCCAGGGCATGGGGGCAGGAAATAATAACGACGGTAACAGCCCGGACAATGGCAAAATGAAGGTCTCCCCCGATCATCATCCACACGGTAAAAGTAATGATTCCAGCCGTCAGAGCGATGTAGAAAAGCCATTTAGCAGCAACATCCGCCAGCCGCTGTGACCTTGATTTTGATTCCTGCGCTTCCCGTACCATCTTGATTACCTGGGAAAGGAAGGTGTCATCCCCGACGCGACTTACTTTAAACTTCAGGACACCGTCTCCGTTAATGGAGCCTCCGACGATTTCATCTCCCTCTCCTTTGTCAACAGGCACAGACTCTCCCGTGATCATTGATTCATCCACAGAAGAATTCCCCTCATAGACCTGGCCATCGATGGGAACCTTTTCACTCGGCTTGACAAGTACGGTGTCGCCTGTTTCCAATTTATTTATCGGAACATCTTCGGTATCCCCATTATCCCTGATCCGATGGGCTACCTCGGGCATTAGTTTTACAAGTTCATTCAGGGCATTGGAAGCCCCCATGACAGATTTCATTTCAATCCAGTGGCCCAACAGCATGATCACAATCAGGGTTGCCAGTTCCCAGAAAAACTCGTCTCCTGGCAGCACAAACACCGTCAGCGAGCTGTAAACATAAGCGACCGTGATGGCTAAGCTGATGAGCATCATCATGGCCGGTGTTTGTTTCTTGAGTTCATCCACCGCACCTGTTAGAAACGGTTTGCCTCCGTAGAAAAAAAGCACCGTTGAAAGAGCAAACAGAAGATAGGAATCGCCGGAAAAACGGAAGTCAACGCCCATGAACATCTGAATCATTGGCGATAACAAAAGAATCGGTACCATCAGGATCAAAGAAAAGAAGAAACGTTTCCTGAAATCCGCAACCATCATTGCGTGATGATCATGGTGTCCTCCGTGTTCTCGATGCTCTTTTTGATTTTCATGTTTTTCATGATCCATCGCGGGACGCTTTTTTTCTTCTTCCATTCTTACACCTCTTTCAAGTCAATCAGGCATCATTTGAAACGTCCGTGGTCACTGCCAGATCAATGGATTGGCGCAGCGCATCCTCCACTTCATGGGCAAATGCATTCAGGTTTGAATCCTGCAGGGCTTCCAACATTACCGACGGAAGCATCATGCCAATGGTGGTCTGGCCGTCAGCATCAAAAACAACCACTTTGCACGGCAAAAAGTAAATCGCTTCAAGATTGGCATCCAATGCTCTTTTCGCCTGTTTGGGGTTGCACACTTCCAGGATTACTGCTTCCCGATCATAATCCACTCCCTTTTCCTGCAATTTCGACGGTACATTCATTTCCCATAATGTCCCAAACCCATGCTCTTTTAAACTCTTTTGGACTGCCTTCACTGCTTCCGGTACGGACTTGTCGGTTTTGGCTGCGTACGTATACTGAGAACTCATTTAACTGCCTCCCTTTCAATCTTCTTATTCAATAACGGCTATATCCCATACGTAATGAATTCTTTATGTGTCCAATGGATGACTCTGTCAGTTTATTCCTGCAACATTTTCTTTTTCTGCACATATTCTTCTTCGGAAATCTCACCCTTAACATACCGCATCTGTAGTGCCTG
>SLLE01000045.1 GCA_007134225.1 Tindallia sp. | reverse complement strand
CAGCAGCAGGTTTTCGAAAAGGAAGCCAATTACCTGACCCTGGAGCAAAGCTACCGAACCACCATTGAAATCATGAATGTGGCCAATTCGATATTAGAACAGTCTCCACTGGAGCATTTAATTCAAGCCAAACCCGTCGTGCGTCATGGTCAAAAACCGACGATAAAATCCTTCAAGAAAAGCACTGAAGTGATTAGTGCTATTGAAGAACAGGTAAATACCTTAAAGGAATCATCCTTTACCACCATAGCCATTATTACCAAATCACAGGAAGAAGCCTCCATGCTTCATAAAAAACTTCAGAAAGAAACGAAGCTGGATACGGCGCTGGTAACGGAAAAAACTAACCATTTTGGCCCTTCCATTTTAGTGATTCCTGCTCATTTATCCAAGGGACTGGAATTTGATGCGGTGATCATCGCAACGCTTCAGGATCAATTTTCAAAAGAGGCGTTGGATGCCAAATTGCTTTACGTCTCCATGACCAGAGCCCTCCACCGTTTATCTGTTTTTTATACAGCAGGAACCATGGGTTTCACCATTGAGGAATGACCAATAGCAGAACCGTTTTCGCAACGATTAAATAATAGATTTCCAGGGAGAAAAATCGATGAACGAAAAAATTCCGCAGACCGAAAGCAAGCTGGCCTTTCCCGGATACAGTTGGATCATCGTCCTGATCAGCGGCCTGATCCTCTTTTTCTCCGGCCCGGGTCAGACCTACAATGTCTCTGTTTTTATTGATTCCTACATCGAATCTGAAGGCTGGAGCCGTTCTGCCATTTCAGGTTTTTATTCTACCGCCACCTTAACCGCCGGTCTTTTAATGCCCTTTTCCGGCCGATTCATTGACAAAAAAGGCCATCGCTTTATGACGCCGGTCATTGCCGGTTTCTTAGCGCTGGCCTGTTTTTGGATGAGTTTTATGAAAGCCCCCTGGATGCTGGTGCTTGGTTTTGTGATGATTCGCCTTTTTGGCCAGGGCTCCATGACTCTTCTGGCAACCACTCTTACCCCTCAATGGTTTCACCGAAAACAAGGGATCGCTCTCAGCATCGCTCAGGTAGGCGGCGTAGCCGGGCCGGCCTTAATCCCCATCATCAGCACGTATCTGATCCTCAATTTCGGTGCCAGCCTTGCCTGGAGGTTCTGGGCTTTCTGGCTCATCGCCTTTATGGCTCCCCTGGGAGCCCTGCTGATTCGAAACCGGCCAGAAGATATCGGGATGGCACAGGATGGAAGAATGGCCTATGAAGTCGAAGCCACCGAAGGTAAACCAGAAGAAAGCACCGGGACAACGCCGGCGATGACGGCAAACTGGACCCCGGGAGAAGCCACCAAGACCAGAACTTTTTGGATGATGATTTATTGCATGCTGGTACCGTCCATGATTACCACCGGTATTACTTTTCATATTGTGTCCATTATTGGCGAAAAGGGATTTCCTGTCACCTTTGCTGCATTAATCCTGAGTGTGACGGCTACCGTACAACTTCCTGTCACTTTTTTAGCCGGCTGGGCTTGCGATCGTTTCCCGGTATACAAACTCAAAGCCTTTAACTATATACTAATGGCATCCGCCATCCTATTACTGCTGTATAGCCCATCCAAGCCATTGTTAGTGCTATATGCCGTGATTCACGGCATATCCATGAGCACCGATCATGTCAGCACCAGCGCCTGGTGGCCCGGCAATTTTGGGCGAAAGCATCTGGGCACCATTCGGGGAATGGGCATGACGGCCATGGTCATCGGCTCAGCCTTGGGGCCGCTGCCTTTCGGGTTTGCTTACGACACCTTTGGCAACTACCACTTCATTTTGCTGGCTATGCTTATTTTTCCAGCCCTTGCATTTGTAGCGGCCATGATTTCACCGCCTCCCTCACGATCCTGATGGTCGATGCCTATTCCTCAATCACATATCGCAGATCCCGCTCATTCAGTTTTTCTTCAACCGATGTAAAAAGCGCATAATTGGCTTCCTGGTCATGAAGCACCACCAGGGTTTCCTCCGGCATTTCTTGCAGATAAGCTTCTATCTCATCCAGTGTAAAGGATTCGTCTCCGATTCGTATGTTGTTTCCTTCAATGATGACTGTGAGCTCTTGAACATCTGCAGAAACAGAGTCTGCCGGCTCTTCCGTCTCTGTTGAAGTTTGTTGTTCCACCAGACGAATTAAATCATCACTCCCAATTCCCCATCGACCGCCAAACAGAAGCGCCAGTATGATGAGTAAAAGCACCAGCAGTAACAACCAACGTACATATCGAAACCTCTTTTTGCTCTTTTCTTTTCTATTTGTCTGCATGGGCTTCTCCTTTCAATTGTCCGATTTTCATTTCCCTTTTATTTCCGTCACCTTATTTGAATCACATACGCCTCCGACATCGATCTTTCCCTCACCCACTCCTCTGCTGCTTCCCCCATTATTTGATAGGCATACCTATAGGTTTCCGTATCCGCATCCAGGGTCACCAGCAGCAGCGCACCACTTTCTCCCTGATTCTGCCATTCCTGCGTCAGCAGCTGTTGTATACGATTTTTCTGATTTTCCCGTCTTTCAGGCTGATTGGTCAGGTAAATGGAGGTAGGGCTTTCGTTAATCCATAACTGATTTGCTTCGGTTTGAAGGACTAAATCAATCACCACCGACTGATTCTTCAAAAAATCATATTTAACCCGCTCTTCCAGCGTGTCTATGCCTCTTACGTCTTCCAGCCTTTCCCATTGCTCGAGGTTTAACTGCAGCTGGATATTTTGCCTCATCAGTGCTTCGTTTTCCGCTGCATAAGATGATTCAATCTGCTGAAGGTCGATTTGCCGATTGATCAAGAGCACGAAGAGCAGGATAAGAAAAACGTCCAGCAATGGCGTCAGGTCAAACCATCGATTGTTATTCATCACGGAATCCCTCCCGCTCACCGTAGGTATCCACTCGTTCCAGCAGCATTTTCAGATTTTCCCGATTCTGCTCGACCATGGGCTGCAGCATGGCGTCCACTGCTTTAAAGGCCAGCGCAAACACCAGTCCCCAAAAAGTTGACGTCAGCGCCACTGTGAAGCTGATGGTCACTTCCTGCTGCGTCAGTTCCACCATCCGCAGCAAGGATAAAATGGTTCCCAGCATCCCCAGCATTGGAAAGGCGCTGTTGATGGATGTAAAAATGCTGTAGTAATGAATTTCATCAGCCCTCATTCCAATCAGCTGATTTAAATCCAGCTTGCTCTCTTGTTTTCCCTTCACCCGGTCAATCAACATTCGTACCGGAACATATATTTTTGGTTCCAGCTGGTTTTTCAGAGAAAGGCTATGTTGTTTTGTTTTGGGATAAATGACTGCCCCATTAAAGACGGCCAGCAACATAATGAGCATGTCATATCCCAGAAGATTTCTAAAAAGAATCCCTAGCATAACGGCCTCCTGTCCAGAATTTTATCTATCTGTTGAATCAATACCCATCTTGAAGCAAAATAATAAGGCTCACAAGATGTATCGATAGCATCTTGTGAGCCT
>SLLE01000110.1 GCA_007134225.1 Tindallia sp. | reverse complement strand
CATGATCCGTTCCCGGGTGCTCTCATCCCGGTCCGGCCGGACGTAAAGATCCAGGTAATCGTTGTTACGTTTCTCCACCCGTTGTTTTCCGATGGTGGTTTCGATGACGTTAAGGCGATACCGCTGACCGGCCACGTAGTGGCTCTCCCCTGAAACATAGCTTCTGGGCGGTATTCGCTCCTGACGGTGGAATTTTGCCTGCTGCTTCTTGATCCAGGAGAGTTTAGAAATGGCAAAAAGACGGATGCCGTCTTCATCGATCCGTGTTGGAACCGCCAGCCTTACCCGGCCATGGGGTGGATGAACGGATAAGTGCATGTTTTTAATGTCTTTTCGAATCACTTCTACCTGAATGTCTCCGATGGTAAGGTCCTTCGTTTTCTGTTCACCCATCTTAATATTCCACCTGCTTTTTCACAATTTGAAAGATTTCTTCCGTCATTTCTTCGTCTTCCAAATGACGGCTGATCGCGTATTTTACTTTGCGTTCCTTTATTTTGTTGCCCCGCCATCCATCCGGTTTGGTTTTACGGATATCTTCATCGATGGTAACGGCCAGGGTCTCATCCTGCATCAGGTTATCATAGAGGGCTTTTCTGGCCTGAGAAGCGCTGATGGCGGCCGGATATTGATTAGCGGCACCTGTGCCGGCAACATTTTTCGCCATCTCCACAATCTGTTTCAAATATTCCTGGTAGCTGATGGCCTGTTGACGCCGTTGCTGAATGAGCGTGTCCAAGAGTCTTGACATTTTTTCATAGTATTTTGGATTGGTGGGGGTTTCATCAATAATGCGGCGCCGAACGTTATTCTCAATGGTTTCGGCCGCTGCTTCCTCGTCTTTTTTAATGCCTTCCGGCAGCGAATCAACGGCATCCTGCCCCCTCTGCACTAACAGGTCAACCAGGGGAAGATCATCAAAGGTGGAGATGACCCGACTTTCCTGAGCGCTGATATAGGTGTCGATCAGGTAACGCATTGAGGCTTCATAGGATTTTAAGTCAATATAATCGCCGGAGGCGTTCATCACTTCGTTGCGGATGGTATCATAATACTTGGTTTCCTGAAGAATCTCCTTTGCTTCTGCGGCTGAATAGCCTGCTTTTTCCATTTCGTCTGCCAGGTTGGCATAAGACCGGATAAAGGCGGTGGTCATTTTATACAATGCCTGTCGGCGAGGCTCTGTTTCTTTCAGAGACTCCGGATTACCGGTATCGGAGGAACAGAAATAATGAAGGTATTCCCGGGTGTTTTTGGGTGGTTCGACGGGCTCGCAGAGGGCTTTGATGCTTTCCCGGGCGGTGTCCAGTTTTTCTTTCGCTTTCTGGAGCCGATCCTTCAGCAGTCCTTCCACGTCTTCTTTTTCATACTCTCCAAACGCTTCGGAAGTATAATCCGCAACGGATTGTTCCAGGCTTCGGAACAGGTCCTTGTAATCAATGATGTATCCGTATTCCTTATCTTCTCCATCCAAGCGGTTGACCCGACAGATCGCCTGAAAAAGCCCATGGTCTTTCATGGACTTATCAATATAGAGATACGTCGCCGGGGGAGCGTCAAATCCGGTTAGGAGTTTGTCCACCACAATTAACAGTTTCATTTGTGCCGGCTCTTCCACAAACTGTTTTTTCGCTTCTTCTTCAAAGACCTCTGGTTTCCTTCCCTTGAGCATCTTTTGATAGATTTCGTACTTTTCAACGTTTTCCGTCTCATCGTCCTCGCCGGTGGCTTCACCTTTAATATGACTGACATGAGGTTCATAGGAGGTGACAATGGCGCATTTTTTCAGTCCGGCCTGTTGAAACAGTTCGTAATAACGGCAGGCTTCGTAAATGCTGCCGGCAATGAGCATGGCATTGCCACGCCCGTTCTGCAACCGGGGTTTCTTTTCCATATCCAGCACGATATCGCTGACAATTTTCGATAAGCGGGACTGGGAACTGAGGACTTTCTGCAGAGTCCCCCAGCGTTGTTTCAGTTTCACTTTCGCCACATCCGTGAGGCCTCTTGTTTTGGCTTCAAACCACTCATCGATTTTTTCCTGGGAGGTGATTTCCTGCTCAATATCTCTGGCTTCGTACTGTAAATCCAATACCACCTGATCTTCCACGGCTTCATCAAACTTGTAGGTATGGATATAGGAACCGAATACTTCGATGCTGCTTTTCTTATCTTTTTTCAGAAGCGGGGTGCCGGTAAAGCCGATAAAGAGAGCGTTGGGCATGATCAGTTTCATGGCTTCATTCAGTTTTCCAGACTGGGTGCGATGGCATTCATCCACAAAAACATATAAATCACCCTTGGCTTTGAAATCCTTTATTTCTTTCTCCAGGGTGTCTTTCAGTTCCTGGATAAATTGATCGTAATCCTTGCTGTTCAGTTCTCCTTCTTTACGCCCAAATTTATGAACCAGTGAATTCATCAGCATAGGGGTGGTGGCGTTCAGTTTTTCCAACAGGTCTTTGCCGCTTTTCGTCCGGTAGATGTCTTCATCCACGCCTTTAAAGACTTTTTCAATCTGCTTATCCAGTTCGTCCCGATCGGTGATGATCAGAATCCGGGAGTCTGGAATGTTTTCCCGTATCCATTTTGCCAACCAGACCATGGTCAGGCTTTTCCCGCTGCCTTGCGTATGCCAAATAATGCCGCCTTCCCGGGATTGGACTCGTGCCGCAGCTGCCTTTACACCAAAGTACTGGTTGGGGCGGCAGAGTTTTTTTGCTCCACGGTCAAAAACCACAAAGTCATGGATCATTTCCAACAGCCGTTCCGGATGGCAAAAGCTGGCTAAATGCTTATCCAACAGATGATCCTGTTCCTGCATCAAACCCCTTACTTCCTGAGACAGCCGATCATTGGCCTTTTTATCTTCCTTCCAGGCTAAATAATACTTGTCTTTGGTTTCGATGGTGCCGTAGCGCATCCCTTCCGTATCGTTGCCGGCCATCACCAGCTGCATGGTGTGAAAGAAGGGGCGGATAAAAACAGAGGACTGATTGTCCAGGTTCTGCCGGATGCCATTATTGACAGAGGTGGTACTGTTTTTCAGCTCCAGCACGCCAAGAGCGATGCCATTGACGTATAAGACGATGTCCGGTCGTTTGGTGTGTTCTCCCTTGATGGAGACCTCCTCCGCCAGGGCAAAATCATTTTTCACAGGTTCTGTCCAGTTGATCAGATGCACGGTCTGGTTGTTTTCTCCCATATTTTCCCTGACTTTAACACCATAACGAAGCAATGAATAAACGGCTTTGTTGACGTAGTAGGGTTTGTTAATCTGATCTCCGGCGGTTTTGATCAGCTCTTCCATGGCTCTGGTAATCAGTTCATCGCTATAGCCCTGCTGTTTCAGATAGGCTCGCAGCCGCTTTTCTTCGATGTTGCTGTTCCCGGTCCGGTCCTGCCAGTTGCCAAGATACGTGTAGCCCAGCCTGCCGGTAAAGAGCCTGACCACCCGATCCTGTGTCATTCGTTCCCGTTGGCCTACTTCACTCATATCAGCCTCACCCTCCCGGTTAAGAGTTCCTGCATCATGCCTTTTTT
>SLLE01000127.1 GCA_007134225.1 Tindallia sp. | reverse complement strand
TTGGCACAATGCCGCAGATGATCTCTGATGATCTGTGGATTTTCCGTTTCCCACAGATATCCGGAAATCGTCAATTCCGGCAGGATCAGAATGTTTACTCCTTTTTCGTGAGCAATTTGAACAATTTTATCAATTTTATTCATGTTTCTCTCACGGTTAGATGACGTAGTAATATTGGCAAGCATCACCGTCGGGCAGTTTTCATCCTCCGAAAACCAGCGTTCCACTACCTTTTTTCTTAAATCAACCATGACTGATTCCCCTTTCGCTGCATATTGAATTATTTCGTCTTGCTACGATCGTAGTGCAATAACTGTCGTGTCATCAGGACATTGCTTCCTGTTAAATGGATACTCACCAGGTTTGATAGTGGTGCTGTGGCAGTGGAAAATCCCTGTTTTATACCCGGCATCACATTTCCACCAACGTATACGCCTGTCTGCGTTGCAAAAACTTCATCCAGCATCTTATTCTTCATCAATTCATAAATATAGTAGGGTGATTCAACGGTTACCTGTTTAATACCAAGTCTGTTCATCAACTCCATCATCAGGGTCCAGTCCGGAAAATCTATTTCCGGCAAAGCCACCACCAGATGAGCTTCCATGTTATCATGAAGTAATTCCACTTTCATTATATCTGATTTTTCTTCGATCTTCAGCCGTTGATAGCAAAAATGTTTTCCGGCACCTAAGGATATTTCTTCTGCCTTATCCGACGGAATGACCAATAAAACCGGTATTTCAGGCGTGTCCAACACCGGATGATCCCAGGGCAATTTTTCCGGACGTCTTGTAATCAGTACGTTCCATGGAATCGGCTTGAATCGCTCCGGCATTCCCAAACGATATTGCTGTAGATCCGGATCGTAAACATGGCCCGTAAAGTCCGGTTCTGCATGCAAAGTGGCACCCCCTAATATAATGGCATCCGAAAAGGTTCTCAACACGTTCACCATCCACAAATCCGTCAGCCCTTCGGTAGGATCAAATCCATTGGATCGCGCCAGTGTTCTGCTGCTTGGATCGTTTTCAAATCCCATCCTACCGTCCATGGACAGGATGATGGAGCCAGTAAAATAGGGGCGTGATTCCTCATTAGAAATATCGGGAAAATTGAGTTTTCCATAGTTTTTATCAATTTTCATGGAGGTTTTCTTAATGCTACTTCGTTTTTCAACTGCACGAGTAACACTTCTATTTTCGTAAATTTTCGTCATCCTCAAATTTTCTTCATGAAATAGATATGTTTTCAGCAAGTATATCCCCTCCGAGTTTTTCATGCTATACATTTTAACGGATTAAGCTCTGTCGTTCAATGCATCGCTTTGTTAAATCCTCAAATAATTGGGGTATACTTAACGTGAGTTTTCAACCCATTAATTTTTTGCTTTTTAAATAATCTTAATTGTTTGTTGCATCAAGAAAGGTCGTGATTCTATTTGAATATATTTACTGAAAAATTTAAAGAAGTACTGTTTTCGGTATTACCCATATCAATCGTTGTCCTTTTGTTTCATTTCACGCTAACGCCACTTGGATTTCCCTTAATGATTCGCTTTATCATTGGATCAGGACTCATTATTTTGGGACTGACACTCTTTTTAATTGGTGTTGATTTAGGAATTTCCCCCCTTGGAGATTTAACCGGTCATTCGATAGCAAAATCCAATAAATTATGGATTGTTATTGCCGCAGGATTAATCCTCGGTTTTTTTATCTCTGTTGCTGAACCGGGATTAATTGTACTGGCCAATCAGGTGTCCAACATTACGGCAGGCCAGCTTTCAAGCCCCGCCCTGCTGATTACCGTTTCTGTCGGGATAGCCTTGATGTTGGCTCTGGGATTTATTCGGATCGTCTATAATATTCCGCTCTATATTCTATTGCTGGTTCTTTATGGCTTCGTTTTTGCACTTTCTTTGTTTGCCACATCAGAATTTATTACGATTGCTTTCGATGCTTCCGGTGCAACCACAGGAGTTTTGGCTGTTCCTTTTATACTTGCTTTGTCTGCCGGTGTCTCAAATCTTAAAAAAGATCGTAAAGCCTCTGAAAAAGACAGTTTTGGGCTGGTGGCCATTGCTTCTGTCGGAGCCATCCTGTCTGTGCTTTTATTAAACCTTTTTTCTGATCCGGGAGAACTGAGCGGAAGCATCGAGACCACCGTATATGAATCAGATCGATTATTACGGCCATTTATTACCTTAGTCCCGGGCATGATCAAAGAAACAGTTCTTTCCATCATACCACTTGTAATCATCCTGTTGATTCTTCAGAAATTTACGTTTAGACTTAAAAAAAGAGATTTTGTCCGAGTTATCAAAGGGTTTATGTACACATTTGTTGGACTATTAATCTTTTTAATCGGGGTTAATGGCGTCTTTATGGATGTCGGCAGCGTTGTTGGCTCACAATTGGCTTTCCGAGACAACCTTCTACTTATTGTTTTTATAGGATTTTTTCTGGGGGTTACCACCATCCTGGCTGAGCCTGCCGTTTATGTATTAACCCAGCAAATCGAGGATGTCACCAGTGGCTATGTCAAAAGAGAAGCCGTACTGGTATCTTTATCATTGGGGGTCGGATTTGCCATTGCGCTTTCAATGCTCCGCATCATGATCCCTGCTGTACAGCTGTGGCATTATCTTCTCCCCGGATACATCATTGCTCTGGCCTTAACCTTCATTGTTCCCAAACTGTTCGTCGGGATTGCCTTTGATGCAGGTGGTGTGGCAACAGGCCCCATGACAGCCACTTTCATTCTTGCTTTCACCAACGGCGTTGCAGATGCTGCTGTTGATGCCAGTATATTAATCGATGGATTCGGTATGATTGCCACGGTTGCACTGACTCCCATTATTACAATGCAATTACTGGGGCTGGCCTTTAAAATCAAAACAGGTAAAGAGGGGGTGTGACAATGAGTGATGCCATCTGTAAAGAATATGAACTCATCTATGTTATTATCAACGCAGGGCAGGGAAGTAAGATTTTAAAGCATGCCAAGAGTTGCGGTGCCACAGGCGGAACGGTTGTGATTGGAAAAGGCACCATCAAAAACGCCCTTCTGGAATTACTGGAATTAAATAAAATTCGAAAAGAGATCGTTATTATGGGCGCTGAAAAAAGCATTGCAACGGAAGCATTAAAATCACTCAGTCAAAAATTCAGTTTTCATAAAAAAAACCATGGAATTGCGTTCAGCATACCACTTGTAGGCGTGTTGGGGGCAGAAATGCTTCCATGCGATAACAACAACAAAAAAGGAGAGGTGAGCAATGCAATGTATCAATCCATTATGGTTATCGTAGACCGTGGAAATGCAGAATCCGTTATCGAAGCAGCTGTGAAGGCCGGTTCAAAAGGTGGAACCATTATTGGAGCCAGAGGCTCCGGTATTCACGAAACCAGCAAGCTTTTCGCTATGGAAATTGAGCCTGAAAAAGAAATCGTGCTGATTATCTCTGAAAAAGATTTAACCGATCAGATTACCTCTTCAATAAGAGAGCATCTGGAAATCGATAAACCAGGAAAAGGTATTATTT
>SLLE01000019.1 GCA_007134225.1 Tindallia sp. | reverse complement strand
TTTAGCTTCAGGTTGAGTTTTAACTCCATCTGAAGGTTAGAATGCGTTATCCAGGGACGTAGCACCGCTTATCTCCCTCTTGTAGAAGAGGGAGTCTTAGCGGTGGTAGTCATCGGATAAAAGCATCGCCATCACCAAAGCGATGCTGAGTGTCATTGAAACTCTGGTTTTCATTTCTTATCACCTCTAAAGTAAAGTATCGGCCACGGGGACAGCTTACGGCTCGTTAATGACCAAAATTTCCGGTTTGGATTTCTGTATTAGTTGAAGGGCTGATCCAGTAACCAGCGCCTCGATCAGTACCAGGGGAATATGCCCAACCAGCAAAAGATTAATAACGGACATAACTCCCTCTCCGAACCGTGGATCCGTTAAAAACAATAAGAAAATCAATAATACCACGGTGATGGCTACGGACAAGCCACCTACAAAGGCGCCTCTTAAAAAAACCGGATGTTTATCTAATCTGTGAAAAAGTTTATGGGATAACAGTGCCGGAATAGACAGCATCATCGTATTGGCTCCAAGAGTTGTCAGCCCTCCATGCTGAAAAAGAACCGCCTGAAGCAACAGCCCGACAAAGATAGCCAACGGTGCTCTTCTGCCCAGCATCACTCCCAGCAGACCGGAAAAAAGTGGGTGAATCGCTGAAGGTCCTAAATGAACTGCCGCTTCAGGGTCCAAGCCGGAAAAAGGTTCATCAAAAGCCAGTATCTGCGGTTTCATTGCCAGTAATCCAGCAATGGCAGCTCGCTTCTTTTGCCCCAGGCTCAGGCTAAAGGGAGGTCTCTCAGCTAAATCACGAATGCCAACCCTATCCATCGCTTCCATCGCTCTTTGGTGAACGGTAGCTGCGTCCAGTTTTAAATTTCGGGGACCAAAAGCAATATCATTGAGGATCGTAGTCGAAAACAGTTGATCATCAGGATTATCAAAGAGCAGCCCTAATTTTTTCCGTACTTCCTGCATATGCTTCTTATCAACCGGCAAGCTTTGGATTTTAACTTCTCCCTGCTGAGCTGGTATAACCCCATTCATGTGATAAATAAGGGTTGTTTTTCCACTGCCATTCACACCCAGTATTGCTGTTTTTTTCTTCTCTTTGATTTGAAGGTTAATATCCTCAAAAGCAGGAGTCATATCCGGATAAACATAGCTTAAATGGACTGTTTCTTTCGCAAACATTAAAGCACCACCTGTTCCATCATGATTAGAGCAATGATAAAAAATGTTGGGACCGCTGCCCTGATCCAGTCCGAAACAATGATCTGTCTCGGTTTCCCAATAGGCATTTGTCGCTGAAAACTGCGAGATCTCATCGCTCGGTAAACCGTCTCAGAGCGGTTGATGGATTTTATAAATAACCCACCAAACAACTCACCGTAAATACCAAGAGAATATCGGCTGACTTGCGCTTGAAACAGCCTGGACTTCAAAGCTCTCATGGTTGTCTGCACGTCCTGGATGAAAAGAAATCCATACCGGTAGGCCAGATAAAT
This sequence comes from Tindallia sp., assembly GCA_007134225.1. GTDB lineage: Bacteria > Bacillota > Clostridia > Peptostreptococcales > Tindalliaceae > Tindallia. Next base: position 2,049 of record SLLE01000019.1, on the reverse strand, counting down.
CGTCGTGGTGATGATCGACGGCATTTTCAAATGTTCCATCGCCTCCAGCATTTCCTCGATGGGCTGGTTGATAAAAACAAACAGCGTGAACGTCATGGCTGTTAATGCTTTTAGAACAATCAGAGCGGCAAATTCGATCCGGTCCGGTGACAGGGGAATCCCTCCACCAAAAATCAATGGAATACTCATCAGGGCCAGAAAAGGAATCAGAACCGAAAGCTTTTTAAGCAACTGGAGGAAGGGGAGACCGGACCAAAGGGCATAAATAACCGCGAAAACAAAGGCTGTACCGAGCAGCTTCAAGTCACCCAGGCTGATAACGCCAAACACATAAATTAAACCTGAACTCAGTTTTGTGCGCGGATTCCAAAGCTTAACTTCTGAAGTAAAACTCTCTTTATTAAAATTTTGTGCCGTATGGTGACGATCGCTCATTGAAGAACTCCTTTGCCAAAAAATAATCCCGGTCTTCGATTTGAAGTGCCGGAATTTTTTACACAAAAAACACTTGGCTCAGACTGAATACAAAGCAAGTGCTTGAATAGCGACCAGCCCTTTCACCCGAAGGGTAACGCAACATACTCAGGCAGGTCTCCTGGCTTGCAGTCATTACCTTCCTCCCCTTCCCGGTTTATTGCCAGTGGTCTTTCGAGGTTGGTTCCTGCTTACAGTGACGGGATCGCACCGGACTTTCACCGGTTTCCCTATTCTCCCTTGCGGGCACCTGAACAGCTCTATGAAGTTATCTTTAGTTCCTTCTACAAAAGGATTATCACACCAAACCTTTTTAATGTCAAGAAAAAACATAGTGAAACCCACTAAATTAACCAATGATAAAGTTTTTTAAGTTTGTAGAATCATAGATGCATTGCACACTTGCAAAATCCCGGAAATAATGATAGATCCGAAATGAGGTGAATCCGACGAATCCCCAACTGTTTCCTGAAAACTTAATTCGAAATGGAAAATTAAGTTCAGATCGGGTATGAAAAAACAAAAAACGTCTGAGACAATTGATGATGTCTCAGACGTTTTTATTTTTTTATTGTTTATTGCCAGTTTCCGCCTCTTTGTCCGTCAAATCCGCCTCTCGGACCTCCATGACCTCTCATGCCGCCGCTAAAGCCTCTCATGCGACCGCCTCTAAAGCCGTCTTCCCCATGGCAAGGTCCATATCCGGGTGCAAACCCGGGTCCAACGCCAAATTCCCGATCAAGATGGAATTCTTGCATTTCTTCCCAACGCTCTTGCCTCCATTGCGCTTCTTCTTCTGTTACCAGTCCTTCTTCAACAGCATCATCAAGTCGTTCCTGGCGCCACTGAAGCATATCGTTGTACCATTCTGGTGCCTCTGTCGCTTCGGCAAAAGCCACCATTCCAAATGCCAACACCATAAACATTGCTAAGCCAATCACCAATCTTTTTTTCATATTCATTTCCTCCTATTGAAATATTTTATAACATCAGGCTGACTTTAAGCCGCCTGTTGATAGCCTTAAATTATAAAGATTTGTTTTCCAACACCTGTTTTTTCTGCCTGTATTCTTCTTCATTGATTTCACTGTTCGCGTACCTGATTTTTAATTGATCCAGTGCGCCATTCGACCGTTCTTTTTTTTGATGGTTTTTCCATATCAGAAAAATCAAAATACCGGCTGCCAGCAATATACCTGCCATCATCAACAGTCCCCAGCCACTATGAAAAAATCCGCCGTAAAGCCATGGGCAATGGTTCCCGCCTCCAAATCCTCTTGAAAACATAATGCCATCCTCCTATTCTTTTAGTGTTTTCATCATACGTTGGAACGTTTCGTCATCAATTTCTCCATCAACATAGCGTTCCTTCAGTTTATCTTCAGCACTCTGGTGCTGATGCGAATGCGGACTCTGCTCGTGGTTAGTATACAGGTAGTAAATGCCGAATCCAATGAGAATCCAGAATAATAACATCATATCCTCACGCCTCCTTTTTAAATCGTTTTTTCAATACATACATCGTAACATGGAAATGTGTCGAAGTTGTGACAAAACCCTGTGTTTCCAAATGTT